>JAFDCT010000210.1 GCA_019312695.1 Deltaproteobacteria bacterium
CACGAAGATAACACCATTACGAAAAGAACCAACAGCATTGGTGACAACCAAAAGATCCTGTTTGAAAAATTAGTCATGGCAGAACCCCGGTCAGAGAAATGATGAGAAAAAAACTGTTTACAACTGGTAAAATATTTTCATGGATATCCTGCCAATATACTCAAAAAGTTCCACTTTAAAAAGCATAATAAGAATATGAGAATATGTTTTCTCCTAAAACGATCTATGGAAGTTAATTTTTTTGCTGTTATCGAAGTTTAATAGTGGGATAGAATTGAGTTTTTTGTTATGAAAATGTCTGTTGTTCTGTTTGAAAATTTTTGCATAAAATGAGTAATAACAGTTTTTATTAGCTGTGCTGGTAACTCAAATTAATTGAATAAATTTTTATTTTCATAAACTTTCTCTGACTGATTCGGGGGAAATATGTCATCTGAAAATCTCAGGACTGATGAGCGGGTACCAGTAGAATTTAAGATCTCTTACATTCACAAGGAGGATTATGTCCTTTCTTTCAGCAAAAACATATCTCTTGGTGGAATGTTCCTGTGTGCGCCTAATCCGCCTGATCCGGGGAGCAAAGTTAAGCTGATTTTTTCTGTTGAGGAATATTATGAGGCAGAGGTCATGGCAATGGTTATCTGGGTAGACAGATCTTCCAAAGTTGAAAAAACCGGTATGGGGGTTCAGTTTATAAGCCAGCTTTCTCCTCACCTGAAAGAAAGTATCATGAAACAGGTTAAGCGGGTTGAGATCCTAAAAGAATTTGAAGGATTTGCCTGAGTGGCAGCGGCAGACAGCATTTTTCTTCCGCCGATATATTTTGGTTCCTCTTGCGTTTGAAAATATTCTTTCCTAATACATGCAGAAGCCTGTTACAACGGTCATAGATCAGGAGTCCTGCATCGGTTGCGGACTCTGTGTTGAAGTGTGTCCGGCCAAAACAATCACCATACTGCATAACAAGGCGGTGGTTACCGGAACTTACTCGATGGCCTGCGGTCACTGTGAAGCTGTCTGCCCGGTTGATGCCATCCGGGTTGAAGCCCTTGAACATCCCTTTACTCTGGCAACGGCAACAATTGATTCCAGATGGCTCCCCCACGGGGAATATGATACCGGACAACTTGTGCGCCTGATGCTTTCCAGGCGTTCCTGCCGCAACTATATTGACAGGGAAATTGACCGCACACTCCTTGAAGATCTGGTCAAGATAGGCACCACGGCACCATCAGGGACCAATTCGCAAGTCTGGACCTTTACAGTCCTATCAAACCGTAAAGAGGTCTACACCGTTGGCGAACAGATCGGCCGTTTTTTTCATGGCCTAAACAGGCTGGCGGAAAAACCTTTGCTCAGGTTTTTCGCAAAAATGTTTGGCCGGGATGCTCTGGAAAAGTATTATCGCTCCTATTTTCAAACGGTGCAGGAAGGACTCCTGCTCTGGAACAGAGACGGGGTTGATACCCTGTTTCATGGTGCTGCCGCCGCAATTCTGGTAGGAGGAAAAAAGAGCGCCGGTACACCCATGGAAGATGCTCTCCTGGCAAGTCAGAATATAATGCTCGCGGCACACTCTCTCGGTCTTGGTTCCTGCATGATTGGCTTCGCGGTTGAAGCCATAAAAAGGGATAAGCAGATAAGAAAGATTTTGCAGATCCCGGACGATGAAGCAGTCTATACCGTCATAGCGCTTGGTTATCCGGCGGAAAAATATGCGAAGACGGCGCTCAGAAAGAAAATAATTCCACGCTACCCCTTAAGTGAATAGAGACCTAATGCTCGTTTCAGATAAGCCAAAATCAAGGCCCGGACCTGATAAACCCTGGCAGGCAGTTCGCCTGGTCCTGCCTTTTTTCCGGCAATATCGATTACAGCTTCTCGTCGGTTTGTTATCGCTCCTGGCAGTGAACGGGCTGCAGCTGGTAATTCCCAGGATAATCAAGCATGCTATTGATGGTCTGCGAAATGAAGGTGCCTCATCTGAAGTTCTTAGGCATTATGGCATTATGATTATCGGCCTGGCGCTGGGTATAGGTGTATTCCGGTTTGGCTGGCGTTACATGATCCTCGGTTTTTCCCGCCACCTGGAAAAGGATTTGCGTAACTGGCTTTTTTCGCATCTCCTGACCCTGGACCGGGTGTTTTTTCAACGCAGAACAACTGGTGAAATAATGGCGCTGGCTACCAACGATCTTGCAGCTGTTCAGCTCGCCGGCGGTATGGGGCTGGTGGCATTTGCCGATGCCATGGTGCTGTCATTAGCCGCACTGGCCTTCATGGCCTATATCCATCCCGGCTTAACCTTGATCGCCATTGTGCCCATGCCCATACTCGCGCTGCTCACCCGTTTTCTTTCCTGGCGTCTGCACCGCTATTTTAAGAAGGTCCAGGAACAATTTTCCAGGATTACGCAGTTTGTCAGGACTTCGATAAATTCCATACGTATGATCAAAGCCTACACCATGGAGAAAAATCAGACGGAAAGGTTTGATATCATGGGACGTGAATATGTGCAGGACAACCTGCGGCTGGCTAAGGTGCAGGGGACGCTGTTCCCGGTTTCGGGATTTATCGCAAATACCAGTATGTTACTCGTCCTGTTATTCGGCGGCCGCTTAACTATACAAGGCAGCATAACCATCGGTGATTTTGTCGCCTTTACCTCCTACCTGTTCATGCTTACCTGGCCGATGATGGCACTGG
>JAFDCT010000211.1 GCA_019312695.1 Deltaproteobacteria bacterium
CGTGCAGACCATTATACCCATGGCTGACGGTGCAGGGCTGCGTCTGACTACTGCCCGCTATTTTACACCAAACGGCACCTCCATTCAGGCTACCGGTATAACTCCTGATGTACTCGTTCCAAAGATTGCCGGCACGGAAGAGCCCTCCCCGGAAGGCCATATGGAATTCAGGGAAAAGGATTTGCGGCATCACCTTGAAAATGGCGGCAACCTAGAATCCCCTGAAGAAAAGACTTCTCCTCCAACCATTGATGAAAGCAATCTGATATCTGACAAGGTCATCATTGACGAGAAGACGAAAGAAAAACTGAAGAACGATAATCAGCTCAATACGGCCCTGCTTGTTCTCAAAAGTCTGAATGTGTTAACTGGGCAGAAAAGTGACAAGTAGTGTATTTGTAATTTTTATTCTGTCCGGGTGAAACACCTGAAGGCTTATCACCCGTGACCTGTTACAGGCCCAAGTCCCGAATAAAGCGCATATCCTTGGTCCAGTTCTTATGGACCTTGACCCAAAGCTTTAGCAATACCTTTTGCCCCAGAAGTTTTTCAATATCCTGGCGGGAATTTTTACCAATCTGTTGAAGCTTGGAGCCTTTTCTGCCTATGATAATTGCTTTCTGTGACGATTTTTCCACAAATATTGTGGCATGAATTGTTATCAGTTTTCTCCCCTCTTCTTCCTTGAAACTCTCAATAACAACAGCGGTGGAATAGGGAATTTCCTGACCGGTCAGCAGAAATATTTTCTCTCTGATAATCTCGGCCACTATAAAGCGCTCGGTTGCATCTGTAGGGATATCCTCCGGATAGAACTTGGGACCTGCCGGTAAAAGGCGCAGAAGCTCCTTAAGCAGTAAATCGGTACCGTAATTCAGAAGGGCTGAAACAGGAATAATGGCGGTAAAGGGATAAATTTTGCGATAGGTTTCTATCATTGGCAAAACCTGTTTCTTGTCCAGGAGATCGATCTTGTTCAAGACCAGGATCGCCGGAACTTTTGCTGACTCGAGATAGTCAATAGGACTAGCCTGCTTATCGATGATGGGCAGGGAGATATCAATAAGAAAAAGGACAACATCAACCTCCGAAAGACTCGCTACAGCTATTTTTACCATTTCCTGGTTGAGCGGCTTTCTGGCTTTATGCAGGCCGGGTGTATCAAGCAGGACTATCTGGTAGGACGGATCATTCAATATGCCAATGATGCGATTTCTGGTTGTTTGTGGTTTAGGTGTTACAATGGAAATCTTTTGGCCCAGCAAAACATTCAGCAATGTCGACTTGCCTGCATTTGGGGGGCCGACAATTGCTACCAGCCCTGATTTAATATTATCTTCCGGCATCCCAGGTGATCCAGTTCTTTGCAAGTTATTCGTCTTCCTTATTAATCTTTTCAGCTTTTTCGGCGAACCCCTTTACTTGATGACGTATTGACCTTACAGGCCGCAGCTGAATAAAAGTTCAATTGGGAGTACTATTTATATATAGATAACAAATAAACATTTTCCAAGTTAATCATTGTCAACAGCATAAAATGAACGGTACAGGCAGGCCATTCTCCCGTGATATGCAGGCAGGCCTGGGCCGTTGATGCCCAGGTGATATTTTATTGGTGCCTCAAGCATTCATAACTTTACGTAACCATTTATACATGGTAATTGGTGCAGGCATTTTATATTGTCCTCAAATAAAACGGATAAGAGCCACGCTGACTAACAGGATAAATAATAAAATTAATGAAATTAGACGGCAGAATAGTCGAATATCTTGAAAGCGGCAAATTCATCTGCGCCTTTGTATATGAAGACACAGGAACCCGCCTCCGTCTGTTCAACCAGAACAGCAGGGAGACTAATCTGCCACTGAACAGGATAATTCACTACACGAGTGAAAGGATCACATCATCTCCTTCAAGAGATGATATCACCATGATCCTGCTCAAAACTGCTGAAGAGAGAAGCCGGTTGGCTAAAATTATCAACCTTGATGAAATGTGGGAAATTGTCTCGGAAAGATCTGAAGAAACTTTCGGGGTTGATTTCCTTGCCAGCCTTTATTTCGGAGCGGATCCATCGGATGACCAGAGCGCCTCTTTTCTGCGGGCCGTAATTGGCAGTCGCCTTTATTTCAAGTATAAATCCGGCTCTATTCATGTTCACTCTCCTGAAACTGTTGCGCAGATAAAGCTCAACCAGGAAAAAGAACAGGAACAGGAAAACTTTATTACCACAAACTCCTCTGCCCTGCGCCGTATTTGGGAAAGCGCTGAGCCTTTGCAGGACTGGAATGACCGCACTGTCACCCTGCAGCTGCTGGTAGACTTCTACCTCTTTGATAAAGATGCGGCCGGTTACGATCTGGCCCGCAAACTTGTCAAAAGTGCAGGGTTGACTGGCCCGCATGATATCTATCACCTGCTTGTAAAGGCAGGAGTATGGGATAAAAATGAAAATATCCCTCTTCTCAGACTGGATATCCCAACTTCTTTTCCCGAATCAGTAATGGCTGAAGTCCAGAAAATAGAGCCTGCCTGCGGTAATGATCTGATAGCTTCGGGCCGCAGGGATTTTCGGAACTCACCTGTTTTTACCATTGACGGCCCTGCTACCAGGGATTTTGACGATGCCCTGCACATTGAAAAGCAGGGCGACAACCTCCTCGTCGGCATCCATATTTCCGATGTCGGGCTCGCTGTCAAACAGGGAACCGCACTCTTTAACGAATCCTTGAGAAGGGGAACATCAATCTATTTTCCTGAAAAACCTCTGACCATGCTGCCGCCTCTCCTTTCAGAAGACAAATTAAGTCTGATAAAAGGGAGGGAGCGTGCCACGCTAAGTTTTCTGGTTCTGCTCAGTCCTAAAGCTGAAATTCTCAAGTTTGAGATCGTTCGTGGTGTTGTTGCTGTTAAACAGCAATTGACCTACCAGGAAGCTGACATCATGGTCAGGCAGAATGAAAAAATGGCTGCCCTGGCAAATTTAAGTCTATTACTGCGACAGAGACGGGTTAACAACGGGGCTTTACTCCTGCCCATGCCAGAATTAAATATCAGTATCAAAAATGATGATTTCATAGAAATCAGCAGAACTGAGGGTGATACGCCAAGCAGAGTTCTTGTTTCTGAATTCATGATCCTGGCTAATACCCTTGGCGCGCAATTTGTGGCCGAACGCGAAGCTCCTGGACTTTTCCGCTGTCAGCCAGAGCCGCGCCAGCGCATTATTGACGGTTTTGAAAAGGATATAGCGAAAGTTCTTCAACAGCGCAAACGTCTATCACCAATGTCACTTCTGACTACCCCCAAAAGTCACAGTGGGGTCGGTGCACCACAATACACCACTGTCACTTCTCCCATACGCCGTCTGCTCGATCTCATCATGCAGCTGCAAATAAATTACCTGGTTATGGGGAAAGGGGTTCTTTTCAGTAAAAAAGACATGAAACATTTTGGCGCCATCATCCAGGCAACCCTTGAAAAAGCTAACCAGGCCAGGTATCTGCGCCAGCGTTACTGGATTCTAAAATATCTGCAGACAAGAAAAGATGAAAGGCTGCCAGCCCTCGTTATAGAGAGCGGTCCGAAACGTGTGCATATCTTCCTAGAAGAATTCCTCCTGGATGCTGATCTGCCGGTCAATTCCTCTTTTAGGGTAACTACCGGCGACACCATACTGGTTAAAATCGCTAAAATTGATCCTTTAAGCAATGTATTCCGGCTCGAATGGTAAAATTGTTGTATAGCTGGTGATCATTCCATATTTTTTCATTATTGCCCCTCAAACCGTAAAA
>JAFDCT010000212.1 GCA_019312695.1 Deltaproteobacteria bacterium
GCTGTATCGCCAGCATTAAATACATCAACCAGCAGCCTGTAGACGAAATCCTCCACCCTTTTTGCCATTCTTTCCCGCACTTCCCTGGACTGGCCCAGAAGTTTTGTTTCAAAGGGCAGGTTGAGTTTCTTGTAATTCCCGCCTTTCCAGTCCTGTTTATCAGCAAATGCGACCATGGCCTGCCACATATCCTCTGTGACGCCTTGATCCTGTACCTTAATAAAGTTGCCCTGGGCATCAAGCTGGGCATTGCCATAGTCATTAACCTCCAGCCCCCAGGAAAGCATCTGCAGCGCAGTGGCCACATTAGCCTTGGTTGTTCTTGTCTGAGTGGCAATTGCCCGCAGTCGCTCTGAGCTATTGCCCGAGGTGCCGTGCTGGGCCCCGGAAACCTTATAGTTTGCCAGCCGGTTGTGGATCTCGGCGGTCAGATCCACCTGTATTCCTTGATCACTGGCTTCTATGCCGTGGGTTGTCCCGTTATTCAGGGCAATCCAATCAGGGAAAATATTATGGGCATTAAGACCCTGGATAAGGAACAGTGCCTCTTCCACTGTTGAAAGCCCCTCTTTTCCCTTAATCTCCCCTACCTCGGTTTCCAGACCGGCCCATTGCGGCACACAGGGATTTAAGGCAATATTGGCAAGAAGATTCTGATCATCCGGCAGATGTGAGGCATCGATAGCAATAGAGGTGATACCCGCATCAAAAATGGATGGTATTTCAATCTTTGCCGCTGCAATATCCTGATCGCTTTTAATGCCGTAATGGTCTGCATGGATGGCTACAGGGATGGTAAGGCCCAACTCGTTGCAGACTGCGTCAACCTGCCTGGCAATATTCCAGTAGTTGACCCCGCAATAGGCATTTCCCCCGCCTTCAGATTTAGCGATCTCGATAATTATGGCACTCTTGGCCTTCTGGGCTGCAGCCAGCGCTCCCCGGATAATGAAGTGATTACGTCCGTTGGCAGCTATCGTCATGGCCCTGCCCTTGGTAAGCATGGCCCGGTCGATGACCTTGCCACTGACAATCAGCGCCTGGGAATGGGGAAAAAGCTTAACCACATTCGGAGGCCTGCCAATTTCGACAGCCTTTCTGAAATCACTGCTGGAAGCCTGAGCCATAATGATCCCTCCTTCTATGCAAAAGATGTAATATTATCCAGATCCATGTCAATTAAAGCCTGTTGTAACAAATACATACTGTATTTCGTATATTTTTGCAGCCAGTTTGATACAATTTCCAGCGGACAAAAAATCAAAGAATATGAATAAATGGAGACCTCCCGTCTGAACATTCAATCTTCATCCTGGGCTGTATCAATCTCCTTCTCGGTATATTTAAGTTTTTTTCTGCCAAATATCCAGACGGCAACCACACTTATTTCATACAGAACCATAAGAGGCACACCCATGAGCATCTGGTTGACAATATCCGGAGTGGGTGTAAGCACTGCGGCAATAATAAAATTTATCAGAATTGCATATTTTCTGTTCTTGTTGAGAAACGGCACATCCACAATGCCAAGCTTGGCCAGGAAAACCATGAGTATCGGTAATTCGAAAACAACTCCAAAGGCGATCAGCAAGCGGAGAGAGAGGGAAAAATACTCTTTAACCACCGGCATCGGAGTGAGGAAATCGGCAGAGTAACCCAGAAGGAAACGGAAGGCAGGGGGAAAGACGACAAAATAACCAAAGGCAGCGCCGCCAATAAAACAAAGTGCAGAAAGAAACGAGAAGGGCAGCAGCAGTCTCTTCTCGTGTTTATAAAGGCCCGGCGCGACAAATTTCCATATCTGCCAGAATATGACGGGGCTTGCTATAAGCACACCACAGACCAGGGCTAATTTTAGATAAAAAAAAAGGCCTCCTGGTAAGAGATGAATATGAGGTTCGTCTGTTCCGGCAACACTTCATACAGGGGTTTGAAGAACCAGTTGCCGATCTGCTTGATGAAACCATAAGACAAGGCAAAGCCTATCCCTGTTGCAATGAACGAATAGATAAAACAACTTCTCAGGTCAGCCAAATGCTCTGTCAGCATTTGTTTTTTAAAATCTTCCATAGTTACAGACTAACAGGGAAACAAGTTAAGATTTTCTGTTAAATTCTCCCAGGCGAAGGTTACCATAAAACGTCAACAGCAAAACATCAAATCGAAAATTACCTGTATGTCAAAATCATCGCAGAATCTCTTTTCCACAAACCAGTCTTTTAAAATAAATGGCTGAAGACGGGATTATGAAACTTTCACATCCATGCTGCCGCATTACATAATTAGAATCAGTTATTTTATTTGATTTGCTGATAATTATTCTTTTCTTTAAATAAAGGCCTCAAACATTTCTTTCCTCCTGTGGCTCCTCTGGCGTTTGACAATACACCACAAAAAAAGAAATACTGAGGCCTTTATCCGTTCTTATCTTTACGTAAAAAAAATTATCCAGGTGCATTTTTTTCTTGGCAAATGTTCTACATTGTGGTACTTAAAGAATCAGGAGTATCCTCTTATGTATGCCTCACTGCATGCCCTCCATCGCCCATGACGCCTGAGCATCGTATCATGCAGTGAGGCTTTCTTTTTAATAAAATCACCCTGTCCCCCTTCTCTCAGTTTTTA
>JAFDCT010000213.1 GCA_019312695.1 Deltaproteobacteria bacterium
ATATAAACATTGAACATAACCCGGCAGTCAAACTTTACACTGTGCAGCTCGACGGACCTACTTTTGAAAATAAAATAGGTGATTTTGAAAGATTGTGTAATGGCCTGGAAAGAGAGTACGGACTTACAGGTTTAACTATCGATATCTTCACCCTGCGCCAATTGCCCATGGTCTTGCGACAGGAGAACTGGCTCGTGACTGTCAGCGTCTGGAATAACAAGGAAATTATAAGGGTAAGACCTGGTCGCGTTGAGGCTGCCTACGGTTTAGCAATCGATGTGGGCACCACAACCTGTGCCGGCTATTTGTGCAATCTGCAGACCATGGAGGTTATCAACACTGCCTCGCTCATGAACCCGCAATGTAAATACGGTGAAGATGTCATGGCACGGATTACCTTCAGCATGACGACGCCGGATGGCTTACAAAGGATGAGCGATGATATTATCGAAGGGTTGAATGACCTTATCGGCAAAGCAATCGCAGATACCAATCCCCCGAAAAAGAAAGTCAAAAAGAAAAAGGGAGAAAAAGGGCCTGATGAATTTGTTGAAGCACCTGAAAAAGGAAAGACGTATCTCAGATTGACAAAGGAGGACATTGAAGATATTACCATCGGTTTTAATACCGCCATGAACCATATTCTTCTAGGCTTGAACCCTGAGTATGTAGGTCTTGCTCCTTTCCCTCCTGTTATTCACCATAGCCTGGACATCAGGGCCCGGGATCTGAAATTAAATATCAATCCCTCCTCATATGTCTTTGTTCTTCCAAACGAAGCCGGATTTGTCGGCGGTGATAATGTTGGCGTGCTTTTGGCAGAAGAGCCCTATAAACACGATGAAACACAACTTATTATCGATATCGGCACCAACGGTGAACTGGTGTTGGGGAACATGCATAAATTGATCTCTTCTTCTTGCGCCACAGGACCTGCCATGGAGGGTGCCCAGCTGAGTTTTGGCATGCGTGCTGCTCCCGGAGCTATAGAACGTATTGAAATCGATCCGGAGACCCATGATGTTGATTATAAGGTGATCGGCCGGGAAGCCACACGTAAATATTCAAAGCCTGAAGAGATGAAGGCCAAAGGAATCTGCGGTTCAGGTATTCTTGATGTGCTGGCCGAACTTTATAGTTCAGGAGTCATAACCAAGACAGGTGTTTTCAACAAAAAGGCACTTCAGGACAATCCACGCTTCCGCAAGAATGAAGATACGGGGCAGCCTGAATTTGTTCTTGCCTGGAAAAATGAATCAAGTATCGACAAGGATATTGTTATCACCCAGAAGGACATCAGGCAGATACAGCTGGCAAAGGGCGCGCTGTATGCCGGCTGTAAGCTGATGATGAAGCGCATGGGTATTGAAAAAGTTGACAAGGTGAAAATCGCCGGGGCCTTTGGCACCCATGTTGACCGGACAAAGGCCCTGGTCATGGGACTTTTCCCGGACTGCAAGGTAGAGAACATCTTTGGGGTCGGCAATGCTGCCGGTGATGGCTGCCGCGCTGCCCTGCTCAATGTCCAGAAGAGGGTGGAAGCCAATTGGTGTTCACGAAATGTTGATTATCTGGAACTGACAGTGGAACCGACTTTTGAAAAGGATTTCATGGAGGCTATGCAGTTGCCCCACATGTCGGACAAATTTCCGCACCTTGAAGGTATTGTGCCGGATTATATCCTGAATCAGGGCCCGAAAGGCCCGGTGAAGCCGGAATAGTCTTGAAAATATGATTTGGGCAGCATGAGATATATGAAATGAACAGGGAAAGTATTCATGTATTTATAGAACCCGGTGTTTGCGGGTTTTGCTGCCAGGTGGAAGCAAAACGGCTGGACAAGCAGCGTGCGCTCATTGAGATCAAAGGTTCCCAGTGCGAACTGGTCCAGAAATTAGCCGGGAATATAAAAGAGGTGACATTGCAAGACGTTTTTACCCGGCAGACAGTAAACCCTGTATTTAAAGCCGCGGAGAAGGCCGGCTGTCATCTCACATGTCCTGTCCCGGTTGCTGTATTGAAGGCGGCGGAGGTGGCGCTGGAATTGGCTCTGCCCCGAAAGGTACGCATCAGTTTTGAGCCGACCGATAATAAGGAAGAGAAATGAACGCGTTGTCCATGCACCAGGGGAAAATAGTCATGTTTCCTAACAATGACCCGAAAACGAAAAAATCATTTAAGAGAAACAAAGGCATTTCCAGGCAATTGCTGCTGCGCCTGCTTGAAGGAAATGATAGCTGCGGTCTTGAACAAATCATACCTTTTCCTGCTGAAAAAATCGATGTGGCCGAATGGGTTCGGCTTAAATGCCAGTTCGGCTGTTGCCAATATAACAGCAACTGGTGCTGTCCCCCGGCAAGTCCGGACCTGGAGAAGGCCAGCGCCGTTATTCGGGAATACTCGCTTGCACTGCTTTTGATCGGCAGCCGTAGATGCAGGGATTTTTACCTGAGTAATGCCCGAAGAAGGGCCGAACAGGTTCGATCGTGGAAAGAGGTTGTGGGTATTGAACGGAAGCTGTTTCTTGAAGGATATGACAAGGCTATAAGTTTAGTCAGCGGGGCCTGT
Organism: Deltaproteobacteria bacterium; assembly: GCA_019312695.1. GTDB lineage: Bacteria > Desulfobacterota > Desulfobulbia > Desulfobulbales > BM004 > BM004. The sequence continues at coordinate 2,569 of JAFDCT010000213.1, forward strand.
GCACTTTGCAAGAAGTGTACATATCCTGAACGGTGCAGGTTTCCCAGGGAAAGGCGGCCACCGATTGAAGCCTTTTCCATTGATTTGATCGGAACCCTGGAAAATTTGGGTATAAGTACCCAGGTTGCCCAGGAAACGATAGATACTTTCAGATATTATGCAATTATTCTACTGGAATAACAGGTATTTGAAGGTGAAGTGAATTGCAGGCACGACATTCATTAGCGCAAATTGTGACTGTTATGATCATTTCAAGGCACTGTGACGAAGAAAATTAGCATTGAAGACAAAAAGGGGGTGATTTTGGCAATAAAGAAGAGAGAGTGAAATCAGGAAGTTTAGTAAGCAAAACTTAACTAAGGAGTTGTTTTATGGCAAAACAAAAATTTATTGACGCTGTGAGAGGAAAAAGGACAGCATCGGCCCCCTGGGTTCCATATGCAGGGATGCACTGTGCTTTTGTTATCAATGAACCAGCTGATAAGTACTTGCAAGATCCTGCAATTCTGGCCAGAGGACTTGTTGAAACAGCCAAAAAATACAAGGCGGACGGTATCCCCTTGGTTTTTGACCTTTCCATCGAAGCCCATGCCCTTGGCTGCGAACTGAAATGGTGGCCGGATAACGTACCGTCGGTAACCACGCATCCCTGTGCGGACAAGACTCCTGCTGAGGCAGGCCTACAGATGCCGACCAAGGATTCGGGACGCTGGCCGGTCATATTTGAAGCGGCAAGGATTGCCAAGCCGCAATTGGATGAAATTGACTGCGGTTTAATAGGCGGTTTGTGCGGTCCACTCACCCTGGCTTCCCACCTGGCCGGTGTACGTATCTTTACAGATGTTATTAAAAATCCTGAGTTTGCAGCTGCAGTCTGTGAGTTTGCCGGTAAAGTCGGTGCTCTTTCTGCCCAGTTTTATGCAGAGATGGGGTGTGATGTTATTGCCATAATCGACCCGGTAGCTTCCCAGATCAGGTCTGCAACATTTCAAAAATTTGTGACCCCGAATGTTACAGCAGCCATCGATGCGATACACGATGCCGGCAAAACATCAACATTTTTCATCTGTGGTGACGCAACCAAGGTTCTCAAAGACGTCTGTGAATTAAAGACGCATGGATTTGCCATTGACGAGCAATTGAACATGAACTTTGTCCGTGACATGGCAAAACAACATGGCAAGGGCTTCGGCGGCAACCTGAAACTGACACTTGCCCTCAGTCTGGGACTGCTGTCGCCACGTGAGGATGCGATTGTAAGTTTGGCCGCAGGGGGGCATGTAGGCTATACCTTCGCCCCTGGCTGAGACATGCCTTATGATGTTCCGTCGGAACATATTGCCCAGGCACTCGAAGCCAAGGAATGGTTTGAAACCTATTATGCCAAGTATCCTGAGTCTTGGTAGAAACTTCTATAAAGGAGGATGCTGTAATGGCAGAAAAAATTACTATTGATGTCTTGACCCTTGACAGTGTCCAGTGTGCTGCATGTGGTTACATGATGGAATCCATCGCGGCTTTGCCGGATGATATTCAGGATATGATTCAATATTCAGAATGGTCAATCAAGAACAAGGAAGGGATAGGCAAATTTATTGAAATGAAAGGAAAGGTTTTGCCGACCATCGCAATTGAAGGGGATCTCGTATTTGAAAGTATTATACCGCAATACGAGGAACTCATTGATGAAATGGCAAAACGCGCTCCCAACGAGGAGATGAAAAACAGGCTTACGTCTCTCCGTGAAGAAGGTTTCAATTTTGCCAAAATCGAGGAGAACCTCAAAAAAGCCGGGGCAGGACTGAAGACGAAGGCTGGCTAAGATTTTCCTTATCAAATGGTTATTAGTCCAGGCCAGACTCTAATAATAAAACATTTGACTTATTAATCTGTTGACCGGGCTCAAAACTGCAACAGTAGCTTTTCAGCCCGGTCTTCCTTGTGATAATCATTATTAAGTCTTAATTTATAAATCATGCCCATGGCAGAGACAACGCAGGTATTTTTAATAACGGGTTTTCTGGGAAGCGGCAAAACAACGTTCCTGAACCGGATTATTGAACGGTTTCCGAAGGATAAGAAACTCACCATTCTTATGAACGAATTCGGCGAAATCGGGAT
>JAFDCT010000214.1 GCA_019312695.1 Deltaproteobacteria bacterium
ATATCAACGCCTATTCCAAGCGTGAACGAGCCGGTCCGAATGGAAGAGACAGCAGGAGAGGAAGAGGAGGATTTCCAGGTTTTGCCAGTGACTTCAGGCGAGTACCGTCTTCCGAACATCGGTTTGCTTGACAAGATTGAATCCGCCGATAATGAGGTGGACCTGGAGCATTATTATGAGGTAAGCAAAAAACTTGAGGATAAGCTGCGTGATTTTGGCATCTCAGGCAAAGTTGAGGGGATTTCCCCCGGACCTGTGGTCACAACCTATGAGTTTGCCCCGGCTCCGGGTATCAAAATAACCCGTATCGTTTCCCTGGCTGATGATCTGGCCATGGGGCTGAAGGCGGAAAGCGTCAGGATAGTTGGCTCAATCCCCGGCAAGGCTGCTCTCGGTATTGAGATACCGAACCCGCAGCGGGAGATCGTTTATATCCGTGATATCATTTCCAGTGAGACATTTAAGAATTCAGCCTCTAAATTGACCTTGGGACTGGGCAAGGATGTTGTGGGCCAGCCGGTTGTCACCGACCTGGCAAAGATGCCGCATCTTCTTATTGCCGGCGCCACAGGTTCCGGCAAAAGCGTCGGTATCAATGCTATTATCTGTTCAATTCTTTTCAAGGCCACACCGGATGAAGTGCGTTTCCTGCTCATTGATCCAAAGCGCATTGAACTCTCCGGGTATGAAGATATTCCCCACCTTCTGCATCCGGTGGTCGTGGACCCGAAAATGGCAAACAGGGCCCTACAATGGGCTGTACGGGAAATGGAACGCCGCTATATGCTGCTTGATGAGATGCGGGTCAAGAGTTTTGCCTCGTATAATAAGGTAGCAGAAGAAAAGCTGCCGCTGATTGTCATTGTTGTTGATGAACTGGCAGACCTGATGATGATCTCCTCCCGCGAAGTTGAAGAATCCATCGCCCGGCTGGCCCAGATGGCCAGGGCTGCCGGCATGCATCTTATCCTGGCGACACAGCGGCCGTCGGTGGATGTCCTGACCGGCCTGATCAAGGCCAACTTCCCAACCAGGATTTCCTTCAAGGTCTTTTCCAAGGTGGACTCCAGGACCATTCTTGATATGAGCGGGGCCGAGCATCTGCTCGGTGATGGTGACTCGCTGTTCATGCCCCCGGGCAAGGCCAGGATGCAGCGCATTCATGGCACCTATATTTCCGAGAAAGAAACCGAGCGGGTCATCGACTTTCTGAAGGAGCAGGGTACAGCCCGGTACGATGAATCGGTCCTTGAGGCGGTTGAAGAGGAGAACGGCAATTATAACGGCATAGATGAAGACGACTACGATGATAAGTATGATGAGGCCGTGGCCTTGGTCTGTGAAACCGGCCAGGCTTCTATTTCCATGGTGCAGCGGCGGCTGCGGGTAGGATATAACAGGGCGGCCCGTATGATCGAGATCATGGAAAAAGAAGGTATTGTTGGCCCAAGCGACGGCTCCAAACCCCGGGAAGTCCTGACCCGCAAGAATTATTAAAGGGATTTACAGAAAGATAATTGGCTACTGAGACAAGTTGCATTTTAATCTAAATTTTTCTTTCCAATCGTTATATTTCTTAAATTTTTTTCTGAGTTGCGCTTCATTTTTTCAGCACATTTTTTTGCTTTTTCCCATAAGCTACCAATTAAAAAGTTTTTTTCTTGACATTTAATATGTGACAAATTATACATCCGTTGTCGCAAAAAATGAGTGACGGTTCAGTCAGAATGGCTTACCTGGACGCGAAGAAAAACAGATAGTTAAAAAATTTCATATAGTTGTGTTCAGGGGGCTTGGTTTCCTAGCAGGTAAATGCTGTTTAGGTGGACCAGTAAAAAACACAAGTTTGTACCCGGCATTTAAAGAATAGGCCGTTTTTTCTGCAAAAAATTGCCGGGCATAAATTCAAGTGAGTATTCAGGCTGATTCGGCAAGGCGGAGTTATGCTGTCAGGGTTGAATCAACCTGATTTTAGTATAGAGTAACAAATGGGTTTCGTCGTGCGCGAAACCGTAAAGGTTAATCTTTTTGAGGAGGTAAGTTAATGCCAAGCTACGTAGATCCTGAAAAGTGTGATGGTTGTAAAGGCGGTGACAAAACAGCCTGCATGTACATCTGCCCCAATGACCTGATGGTCTTGAATAAGGAAGAGATGAAGGCTTACAATCAGGAACCGGATGCCTGCTGGGAATGCTACTCATGCGTGAAAATTTGTCCGCAGGGCGCGATCTTTGTCCGGGGTTACAATGACTTTGTACCCATGGGCGGCCAGGTACATCCTATGAGAAGTTCCGATTCCATTATGTGGACCGTCAAATTCCGTAACGGCAATATGAAGCGGTTTAAATTCCCCATCCGGACAACGGCTGAGGGTGCTGCCAATGCCTATCTTGATTTGAAATGTGACAACCTGGACGATGAGAAGCTTTCCACCGAGAAAGATCTGCCGAGTCCTGATCCGGCGAAATTGGCTAAGTAATTATTAGAGCAAGAAAACTCATATAATTTTTTAAGGAGGAATCAATATGGCGTTACCTAATAAGCCGCTGGGCGAATTGCCCGCCGTAGCAAATCCCGAAATCGCAGAACATGAATGTGATGTTCTCATCGTAGGTGGAGGTATGGCTGCCTGCGGTACTGCATTTGAGATCAAAAAATGGGCCCCTGCCGATATGAAAATCATCCTGGTTGACAAGGCTTCCATGGAGCGTTCCGGCGCTGTTGCCCAAGGCCTTTCAGCCATCAACACCTATATCGGTGAAAACCCGATTGAAAATTACGTTAAAATGGTGCGTAACGACCTCATGGGCGTTGTTCGCGAAGACTTGATCTACGATCTTGGCCGCCACGTTGATGATTCCGTTCATCTCTTCGAGGAATGGGGTCTGCCGGTCTGGAAGATCGCTGATGACGGCTCCAACCTTGACGGTTCAAAGCCTGCTCCGAAGCTGACAGAAGGCGGCAAACCGGTTCGTACAGGAAAATGGCAGATCATGATCAATGGCGAGTCCTACAAGTGCATCGTTGCCGAGCCGGCCAAAACTGCTCTTGGCGAAGAGAACTGCATGGAGCGTGTTTTCATCGTGAAACTGCTTCTTGACAAGAATACTCCGAACAAGATTGCCGGCGCAGTCGGCTTCTCCACCCGTGAGAACAAGGTGCATGTCTTCAAATGCAAGACCATGGTCGTAGCCTGCGGCGGTGCTGTGAATATCTTCCGTCCGCGTTCAACCGGTGAGGGTAAAGGCCGCGCCTGGTACCCGGTATGGAATGCCGGTTCCACCTACACCATGTGCGCCCAGGTCGGTGCTACCCTGACCATGATGGAAAACCGCTTCACGCCTGCCCGTTTCAAAGACGGTTACGGTCCCGTTGGTGCATGGTTCCTGCTTTTCAAAGCTAAAGTACAGAACGGCCTTGGTGAGTTCTATGCCAACAGCGATGCAGTTAAAGATGAACTCGAAAAATTCATGCCGTACGGTGCCTCTGCTGTTACCCCGACCTGTCTGCGTAACCACCTGATGCTCAACGAGCTGAAGGCCGGCCGCGGCCCGATCTACATGGCAACAGACGTAGCTCTGAATGCCTTCCTTGATGCTGCACGTGCATCAGGGAAAGATGAAAAAGAAGTAAAGAAATTCTGGAAGCACCTCGAGTCCGAGGCCTGGGAAGACTTCCTTGACATGTCAGTGGGCCAGGCCGGTCTGTGGGCCGGTATGAATATCGAGCCTGAGAATGTCGGGTCCGAGATCATGCCAACCGAACCGTACATGTTGGGATCCCATTCCGGCTGCTGTGGCATCTGGGTTTCCGGTCCTGAAGAGGACTGGGTGCCAACCATTGACGGTCCACGATCCCATCAGTACAAGTGGGGTTATAACCGCATGACCACAGTTGACGGTCTGTTCACCGCCGGCGACGGCGTTGGCGCTTCCGGTCATAAGTTCTCTTCCGGTTCCCATGCAGAGGGTCGTATTGTTGCCAAGCAGATGGTTAAGTACTGCCGTGATAATGCAGGCTTCACCCCTGAACTGAAGCAGACCGCCCAGGAGCTTGCCGATGAGATCTACGCTCCAGTTAAGCGTTACCTTGAGCATGTCGGCAAATCGACCGCTGCTGATGTTAACCCGAACTACTGCAAACCTGCAGGTCTGATGATGCGTCTCATGAAGGCTACCGACGAGTATGGTGGTGGTGTTGCTACCTACTACATGACTTCCGGTAAGCTGCTCAACATCTGCCTTGATCTTCTGCAGATGATGCGTGAAGATGCTGAACTGATGGCAGCCGGCGACCTGCATGAGCTCATGAGGGCCTGGGAAAACTATCACCGCATCTGGTGTGTTGAGACCCATATCCGCCATATCGAGTTCAGGAAAGAGAGCCGTTATCCCGGTTTCTATTACAGGTCTGACTACCCGACTTGTGATGATGAGAACTGGAAGGTCTTCGTCAACTCCACTTTTGATCCTGAGACCAAAGAGTGGAAGTGTGAGAAGGTCAACTGCGTTAATATCATTGAAACCGATCCGTGGATTTAAATTTTCTGCGAGGATCAAGCATTACCTGTTAACAGGGCAAGATCCCTATGTAGAGAAAGATGAAAACAAATCTCCAGGCGCCGGCAGCGGTGCCTGGAGATTTTTCTATACCTGGGACTTTGGGTTGGTTGCGTTGGTTGAGATGGCTTGTTAAAGCTTGATACCATTGCAAATACCCTGTAGGAAGCACAAACCGTTTGAACCAAAATAATCAACCCGTGAATTACTAAAAATATGAATGGAGGAATGGCATGACAGACGAACACACACCTGTGAGCGGCGGCATTTTAGTCGTTGGCGGCGGCATTAGCGGCCTGACGGCTGCGTTGGAAGCCGCAGAGGTAGGGACTGATGTTTTTCTGGTAGAAAAAAATCCCTATCTGGGCGGCCGGGTAGCGCAGCTGAATCAGTATTTCCCGAAACTTTGCCCCCCATCCTGTGGCCTTGAGATCAACTTCAAGCGCATTAAGAACAACCGGAGAATACGGGTATATCCCATGACCGAGGTAAAAAATGTTTCCGGTTCTGCCGGCAACTACCAGGTGAGCCTGGAAACCAAGCCACGGTTTGTAAATAACAACTGCACCTGCTGCAATGCCTGTGTTGAAGTATGTCCCGAGGAGCGCGATAATGCATTCAACTTCAACATGGACAAGACCAAGGCGATCTATAAGCCCCATGACATGGCATTTCCCATGAAATACGCCATTGACATGGATGCCTGCACCAAGTGCGGCAAATGCATTGAAGCCTGCAAGTATGAAGCTATTGACCTGGATATGGATACCAAGAGTTTCACCCTTGACGTGGCTTCCATTGTCTGGGCAACCGGCTGGAACCCCTATGATGCAACTAAGATGGATAACCTTAAGTTCGGTCAGTCCAACGCTATCATCACCAACATGATGATGGAAAGGCTGTCCGCCCCTAACGGACCAACCGAGGGAAAGATCCTGCGCCCCGGTGACAACAAGGAGCCGGAGAGTTTTGCCTTTGTGCAGTGTGCAGGTTCCCGTGATGAGAATCATCTCGAATATTGCTCCTATATTTGCTGCATGGCAAGCCTTAAACAGGTTAATTATATCAGGGAGCGTTATCCTGAAGCAAAAATATCCGTTTATTACATTGATCTGCGGACCCCCGGGAAATACGAGAAGTTCCGCGAGAAACTGCTTGCTGATGAAAAGATATCTTTCATCAAAGGCAAGGTTGCTGACATTATTCCTGAAACAGACGGCGGCGTCACCGTGGTTGCGGAAAATGCGGTTACCGGTGAAAAGGTTCAGGAAAAGGTTGACATGGCAATTCTGGCAACCGGCATGGCCCCTGCCATCCAGCCCGAAGGTGCATCTCTCGGTTTGCAGATGGATAACAGCGGTTTTCTGCTTGGGGATGCCGATGCAGGCATGATCGCGGCCGGCTGTGCCAAGAAAGCTGCCGACGTAGTGACCAGTAACCAGAGCGCGACTGCCGCAGCTCTTAAAGCCATTCAAGTGTTGAGGAGGTAAGGTCAATGGATAAAAAATACAGTGCATATTTATGCACCGGTTGCGGCATTGGAGATGCCATCGATATAGAAAACCTTTCCGGGGTTGTCAGCAGCGAAATGGGCATGGAGTGCAAGACACACCAGGCCCTGTGCAGTGCTGACGGACGTGGACTGATTGAAGGAGATATTAACGACAACGGTGTCAACACAGTTGTTATCGGAGCCTGTTCACCCCGGGTTATGCAGGATGAGTTCAACTTCGGCGATGACAAGATCACCATCCGGGCCAATCTCCGTGAGCAGGTAGCCTGGTCCAACCCTGAAGATGCCGACAAGGAATATGTCCAGGAACAGGCTTCCGATTATATTCGTATGGCCTGCACCCAGGCAAAGAAATCAGACCTCCCCGAACCTTACCAGCTGGAAACGATGAACAGGAGAATCCTGGTCATGGGTGGGGGCGTTGCCGGTTTGACCGCAGCCAAAGAGGCTGCAGCTGCAGGTTATGAGGTAACCCTGGTTGAAAAAAGTGATGTTCTTGGAGGCAAGGCGGTCAACTGGCGCCAGTCTTTTCCCACCAAGGCGCCTTGGACAGACATGGAAACCCCGATCGTCAACGATCTGATCCAGGCTGTCCAGGATTCAGATAAGATAACGGTTAAAACAGGTACAGAAGTGGCCCGGACTTCCGGTGCACCAGGCAATTTTACTGTAACCTTTAAAAAGCCGGGCACAAAAGGTGAATGGGATGCCCCGGCTCGGGTTACGGTTGATGAGCAGGATAAGATTGCCAAGGGCGAGATGGAAGATCCCAATGCCGGCCTCGAAAATTATATGAATGAAAATCCCGATGGTGAGAAATTCGGCGCTGTTATATTGGCAACAGGCTGGACACCGGCAGATGTCTCAGAATATGAACATCTGGGTGCCGGGAAATTC
>JAFDCT010000215.1 GCA_019312695.1 Deltaproteobacteria bacterium
GCAACCATTCTGCGTGATGTCCTTGGGGGAGCAGATGGTCCCAAGCGGAGTATGCTGCTGCTGAACAGCGGTGCGGCACTCTATGTTGCCGGCAGGGTACCCGGATTGAAAACCGGTGTTGAGCAGGCAGCAGATATACTCGATTCCGGAGCTGCGCTGGCCAAGCTTGATGCCCTGATCAAATTTTCCCGAAATATGTCCTGATGAAAATTCTTGAAACCATTGTTGCCCAGAAGAGACAGGAAGTTGCAAAGCTGAAGGCGGAAGGGATCCGAGATCCGCAGCAGTCAGCAGAGCCACCACGGGGATTCATTCAGGCCTTGAGGCAATCCCCGGAGATTGCAGTGATTGCTGAAGTAAATAAGGCATCACCTTCCAAGGGTATTATCTGCCCGGATTTTGAGCCTGATCAGATTGCGGCCAGTTATGAAGAGGGTGGAGCAGCAGCGATTTCAGTGCTTACCGACGAGAGGTTTTTTCTGGGCAGTCTTGATTATATCCCCCTTGTTCGGCAAACTGTAAAACTGCCCGTTATCCGCAAGGATTTCATCATCCATGAATTGCAGATTGATGAGGCCAGGCATTACGGGGCCGATGCCATTCTGCTTATTGCAGCCATTCTGGTACAGGAGCAGATAAAGGATTATTTGCAGATGTGTGCGGAGCTCGGCATGGATGCTCTCGTTGAGGTACACGATAAGAAGGAGCTTGAGAAATCGTTGGCCGCCGGAAGCAGGATCATCGGCATAAATAATCGCAACCTCAGGGACTTTTCGGTTGATCTTCGTACTACCATAGAATTGCGGCAGGAGATACCTGGAGCAATCCCGGTGGTAAGCGAGTCGGGTATCAAGGACCATGAAGATGTAAAAATGTTGCAGGAGAACCGGATCACGGCAATACTGGTGGGTGAAACCCTTATGCGTTCTGAAGACAGGGCAGCGGCCTTGCGGCATTTAATGGGTAAGTAGTCATACAGGCGGAGAAAAATGGCTTTTCGGACACGTATCAAGGTATGCGGTATAACCTGCCAGGAAGATTCAAGGATTGCGGTGGCAGCCGGTGTTGACGGCCTGGGTTTTATTTTTGTGGAGCAGAGTCCAAGACTGGTGCAACCTGATATGGTGAGAGCCATAACGGCTGAAATGCCTCCCTTTGTTGACCGTGTCGGTATCTTCCAGGATGAGGAAATTGATGTTGTCAAGGAGATAGTACATTACTGCCATCTGACACTGGTCCAGCTTCACGGCTCTGAATCACCGGAATATTGCCAGAAAATACCCTGCAAGGTTATCAAGTCTTTTTCCATCCGCAGCGAGTCTGCAAGCGAAGAACTTGCAGCATATGTTGACGCGGCCAGCGGTTTTCTTCTGGATACCTATCACGAACACATGGCCGGTGGCACTGGCAAAACATTTGACTGGAATCTTGTTGGCCAGGTAAAACCTCCAGGCCCGGTCATACTTGCCGGCGGCTTGACCCCGGAAAATGTGGGAGAGGCGATCAGGCAGGTTAAGCCTTTTGCAGTGGATGTAAATTCAGGAGTGGAGTACCAGCCGGGCAGAAAAGATCCGGACAAACTCAAAAGATTCGTCCATGAAGTACTAAAAGCTGATGAACAGGCCAGTAAGGCCGGCACCCCATTCCTTGGTTGATATTTTTGGGTCAGGTACATTCCTGCCATAATACAGGCTGCTACTCATGCAGATCAATGACCACAAAACGGGTATGCTCGTCCCTTTTGATAAGCAGCAGAATGTTCTCCTTTTTCTCTGCTTCCCGCAGGGCATTTTTATAGTCGCCGATCTTTTCAACCTTTTCCCGGTTGATTTCCAGAATTATATCACCCCTGAGGATACCGGCTTCTGCGGCAGCTGATCCTGCACTGATATCGGTAACAATCAGGCCCTGTGTTTGTTCTATCCCAAGTGATTCAGCAAGCTTTGGCGTGAGCTCCTGAACAGTTATACCAAGTTTTTTGCTGGTGCCGGTCTCAGCATCTGCAACAAGCTGCTCTTCATCTTCCAGCTTGCCGATTTCAACAGTTATACTTTGCTTATTGCCATCACGGATGATGATAAGCTTGGCCTTGGATCCCACGTCTGTATTTGCGACCAGGGCGGGCAGCATGCTCATCTGTGAGATTTCTTTGCCATTATATTCAATGATGACATCACCTGGTTTCAGCCCGGCCTTTTCTGCAGGACTGTCAGCTATAACTTGGCCAACAAGGGCACCTATCGGCCTATCAAGGCCAAAATTTTCAGCCAGCTCGGATGTAACCTGCTGGATCATTACTCCGAGCCAGCCCCTTGTCACTTTGCCATGGTCCTTAAGCTGGGCAAAGACGTTTTTGGCCATATTGACAGGAATGGCAAAACCAATACCGATGTTGCCGCCAGTTCTGCTGAAAATGGCGGTATTCACTCCGACCATCTCGCCCTCAAGGTTGAAAAGCGGTCCACCTGAGTTGCCCGGATTGATTGAGGCATCCGTCTGAATAAAATTGCCGTAAGACTGGCTGTTGATTGATCTTCCCTTGGCACTGACTATACCAGACGTTACTGTTTGTTGCAGGCCAAACGGGTTGCCGATGGCAAGAACCCACTCACCGACCCGCAACTTTTCAGAATTCCCGAAGGTTACATACTGGAGGTCAGCCTTGGGTTCAATTTTTATCAGGGCAAGATCACTCTTGGGGTCACGCCCTATAATTTTTGCTTCGTATTCCTCAAAAGTCGCGAGAGTGACATTTATTTCATCCGCATCCTCGACCACATGATTATTTGTCAGGATGTAGCCGTCTGCAGTTACAATAACACCGGACCCCAGGCTGGTTCTTTTCATTTCACGTTTTGGCGCCTGCTCATCGGGTCTTTCCGGCAAGCCGAAGAAACGCTTAAAAGGTTCCGGTATATCCATGTCATCCGGGAAAAAGAACTGGTGGGGTGAGGATGAAACCTCAACCGTCTGGGTCGTATATATATTGACGACAGTTGGACTGAGTTTCTCAGCCAAATCTGCAAAGTCAGGCAATGCAGAACCATGTGCAACACGTGTTGAAAGCATTGCCAGGGCTATGCCGAGTAAAACAAAAGTTGTCACAGGTAAAGAATGCTTTTTAGGGTTGAATGCGTGAACCATTGTCAGTCTCCTCATAATTAAACGCAGCTTTGTTGTGAAATGAATAATATAACAATGATAATAGGTCTATACCTCAAATTAATTATTATTAATGATAAACATTTTGTGCCTAAAAACAAGACGACAAATCAGTGAGGAATGTTTTTACATAAGATGGCAGAAATCCAAGCAGTTTAGAGCAATCTATAGGGATACGCCCTCTTGGTCCATTCATTTTCCGGAAATCGATTGCTTAAAGTTTCATACGCCTCTTTTAAGGAGGCGGGGGATCCAGTGTTTTTATAATGCGCCACACCCCGGAGAAAAATTGCCTCCGGCACACTGTCACTCCCGGAATGAGCAGAAATTATTTCTGCAAAATATCCAAGGGCCTCCTTGAAGCGGTCATTGTCGAAATGGTATTTGCCGATACCGAGCAGTGAGCCGCTAATAAAGGCATCGGGATCCAGGAAGCCCACTGAACGATGGTGTTCCTGCCTGTCAGCTCCAAGGGTTATCAGGACAGGGGTCCATTTGATATTGAAGTCAGCTGAGATTGGTTTCGCATCGAACGGAATCTGCAGGGGAATATAGTTCTTATTCACGAAATCAATCACTTTTTTGTCGGGATACGTAACTGCATCCATCTGCTGGCAGCCTATTCAGTCGGGATTATGAAAAAACAGCAGGATCGGCAGATTTTCTTTTTGAGCACGACCTTGTGCACGTGCCATATCTTTTTCCCAGACGATTATTGCAGCCATAACACTTTTACCTTTACCTTTTTCTTCCGAAAATTAATAAACTATTCTGTCCTTACAGGTTGTCATATGTTCTTTATATAACTTTGCGTATTTTGCCGGCTAATGCAATACCCATATTCCGATTCAAATCGTTGCAGCATACTTTAGCAGGGCAGCATGAAAAGCTGCAGAATGCTTTGACAGGAACAGTCAAGACCATTGATTTCCCCTGGTCTACTAACCAGATAGCCCATCAGCACCATGAAAGATTTGACGGGTCCGGTTATCCTCTGGGACTTATTGCAGACCAGATAATCCCTGGGGCAAAGATCATCTGCGTTACAGATGTTGTTGAGGCCGTGGCTTCACATCGACCCTACCGTCCGGCCCGTGGTGTTGATACAGCACTGGGACATATCCAGGAGGAAGGAGGGCAGCCTGTATGATGCCACTGCAGCGGACATCTGTCTGAAATTGTTTACTGAGAAAGGTTTTCAGTTTGGTGGGTCTTTTATCGCCTTTAAGGTCAGCTTGTAGATAAGGGTTTTGCCTGCCAGGGGATGGTTGAAATCAATGGTCACCTCGTCACCCTCAACAGCAGTCACAAGGGCTGGAATCTTGTGGGGCGGGCCTTCTTTATCAAGAGTCATACCAATCACCATTCCCGGCTTTGGCTGAATTTTCTCCCCCAAAACACTTCTATTGACTGTATGGATCAGGTTCTCATCTCTGGGGCCGAAAGCTTCTTCCGGTGCCATGGTTATAGTCTTTTCTTCTCCTTCCCGCATGCCGATCAGTGCTTTTTCAAAGCCTGGCGGCATAATATTTTTCCCAAGTCCGAATTCTACGGGCCCGGTATCCGAAGAGCGTTCAACAACTTCTCCATTTTCAAGCATGCCTTCATATTCGATGTTGACATGGTCGCCGGTTTGCACTTTTCTCATAAAAAAAATTCTCCTAAATATTAAATTGGTTAACGCATGTAATTTCAGTTCTGTGAAGTTTGTGCGCTTTTATTCTGCAGGAATGATCCTGAACGGGATAAAAAAATTATGAAATACTGTTTGTGTCAAGGAGTAATTTGCAGGAACTCTTTTTTCAGTCCGTCGGAAAAATTCCAATGAATGTTCCTGTAAGGTAATTGTGGAGATTTCAAGGGAAATATGCTACGGTGTCGCCCTCGTAATCAGGGTTAAGCAAAAAAGAAGGTTATTTTCTGTGAAAAACGTAAATACTCTGAGACAGATTGCACTGGCTGCAGATTTTATTTGGATGTAATTATATTACCATGCTATGGATCTGTATTGTGAAAAATATAAGGAAAAGGTGAGCGGTGAAAATGCCCGCTGTCAGCGCCCGAAGGAATACTGCAAGTTCCGAACTGCCTGTATAATTAACTTTATGAGCGGGGAGCCCGGCAGCAGCGATTCTGAAGTGCGAGCAGATGATGAGGATGGTATGCCAACTTTACGATTTGACAAAGGAAACGGTTTGCTGCCGGCAATAGTCCAGGATTTTGAGACGAAAGAGGTCCTGATGCTGGCCTATATTAATGATCTCGCCTGGCAGAAAACCCTGGAAACGGGAAAGGCCCACTATTGGAGCCGCTCAAGAAATAAACTGTGGCTGAAAGGCGAAACCTCGGGGCATCAGCAGCTGATCAAGCAGATATTGGTAGATTGTGATGATGATACAGTGATCTACCGAGTGGAGCAGCTTGGCGGGGCAGCATGCCATACAGGACACCGCAGTTGTTTTTACAGGCAGGTATCTGGAGAAGGAATTGAAATTCTAGACAATCCCGTATTTGATCCCAGGGAGGTATATAAGAAATGAGCGTATTGAAACTAGGTATCCCGAAAGGAAGTCTTGAAAAGGCTACAATTGAATTGTTTGAAAAGTCCGGCTGGCGCATAAAACTTTCCCGGCGCAGCTATTTCCCGGAAATTGATGATGACGAGTTGAGCTGCTCCATCTGCAGGGCTCAGGAAATGTCTCGCTATGTTGAGCAGGGTGTAATTGATGCCGGCATCACGGGTAAAGACTGGATACTGGAGAATGAATCCGATGTGGTTGTGGTGGCTGACCTGGTCTATTCAAAAGTCAGCAAGCGGCCTACCCGCTGGGTCATAGCAGTACCAGGGGATTCAAATATTGAGACACTTGAAGATCTCGAGGGCAAAAAGATAGCGACTGAGCTTGTACATTACAGCCGTAAGTTCTTTGCCCAAAAAAATATCAATGTGGAAATTGAGTTTTCCTGGGGGGCTACAGAGGCAAAGGTTGTTTCAGGACTGGCCGATGCCATTGTAGAGGTGACTGAAACGGAAAGCACCATCAGAGCCCATGGGTTGCGGATCATTTACGAGATGATGACCTCAAATACACAGTTCATTGCCAATAAGGCTGCCTGGGAAGATCCCTGGAAAAGAGAGAAGATAGGGAATATCGTCCTGCTGTTACAGGGAGCCCTCAGGGCGGATAAGATAGTTGCTTTGAAGATGAATGTACCTGCCGACAAGCTTGATAAGATTATTGCAAATCTGCCGAGTTTGAATGCTCCAACCATCGCCAACCTTTATAACACTGACTGGTACTCTGTCGAAACGGTGATTTCAGAACATCAGGTACGTGAGTTGATACCGAAGCTTATAAAGAATGGTGCGGAAGGTATCATTGAATATGGCCTGAACAAGATCATTTAATCTGTCTGTACGGACTGATCTGTGGGTTTCAAGACACTCATAAGGTACTTGTAACAGTGACTGATATTTCGAGCCGGAATTTTGCAGAAGTCAGGTTCTTGACAAGCGTCTTTGATCTTAAGCAGCTTCCATTGCCGGAGATCCCGGAGATAGCATTTGCCGGCAGGTCAAATGTCGGGAAATCAAGTCTGTTAAATTGCCTGCTCAGGCGTAAGAACCTGGTCAAGACCAGTGGTAAGCCGGGCAAAACCCAGAGTCTCAATTTTTTCCTGCTTGATAACAGTATCTATCTCGTTGACCTGCCCGGTTATGGCTATGCCAGAGTTTCAAAAAAAATGCAGAGCGCCTGGCAGGAGCTTATAACCGCCTACCTAGAGACCAGAAAAAACTTAAAGTGCGTAGTTGTCATTGTCGATCTGCGTCATGAAATCAAGATTGCTGATCTGCAATTGGTCGACTGGCTTCGAAATTATGGCAAACCATTCCTGCTGGTCTACACCAAGGCGGACAAGCTTTCCGCCAACAAGCGGGACAAAAATGCTGCTGTTCTTGATGCCGGTTTTGGCATATCGAAGCCCGAAAGGCTCCTTTTTTCAGCGAAAACAGGGATGGGCAGAGATAATATTTTAAGAGCTCTTGACACATTTCTTGTTTAGTGGTTAATTGTTTGCTTCGCCGAGATTTCTAATAATTGGGTTTGGAAAATAACAAGTAAGCTTCAATTTGGTTCTTATCTTAAGCAAGGGGGATTGTAAATGGTACCAAATAGCGATTGGCCCTGTTGGGAAATCATGAAATGTGAGGGAACGGAAGACTGTCCAGCAAGAAAACGTCCCGACTTAAACTGCTGGGAAATTGCCAATGAGATGGACGACTACAGAAAGGCATTCAATATCTGCAAGGACTGTATCGTTTACATGCTCAAGTCTGACAGCTCTGTTCTTACCAAGCAGGAAGTGCAGACTATCATGAACCGGAAGGGTAACTGTGCACTTCAGTTAGATATTCCCGGCAATTAATTAGTTCCAGGTGAGTGGACGGCGGGTCATCTCAGCCGATGGTCCGCCCCCAGCCCCCTCCCCCCGGTGTTTTAATAATCAGAAGATCTTCCGCTTCCGCTTCAAATAGTACTTTCCCTGCCAGTTTTTTTCTTTTCTTTTGCTTGAAAAGCATATTCTCTCCAGCCATACCATGCTGCCCGCCGCTTAGACCGTAGGGCGCCAGTTTTCTTCTTTCGGTGAGAAGTGAAACATGGGCTTTTTCAAGGAAACGATACGATCTGATTATGCCGTCACCCCCCGGATGCAGACCTCCGCCGCCGGAATTTCTGCGCAGTCCATATTGTTCAATCATGAGGGGATACGTATGTTCCAGGGCCTCAATCGGCGTGTTCATGGTATTGGTCATATGGGTATGGATGCCGCTGAGTCCAGCCATTTCCGGTCGTCCACCCATGCCGCCACCGATGGTTTCATAATAGGAAAATTCCCGGGTGGAGTGCTTTTTTCTGCCGCCGATCGCAACGTTGTTCATGGAGCCGCAACTGGCTGCAGGGATGCGTTCAGGAACTGCCTTGGCTAAAGCGCCAAGCAGCACATCAACGATTCTCTGAGAGGTTTCAACATTGCCGGCAGCAACCGGCGCAGGATTTATGGCGTCAACAATTGAACCCGGTCTGGTCTTAACATGTAAGGGGCGGTATGAGCCTTGATTAATGGGATGTCCATCACCCACCAGGCATTGAAAAACATAAGCTGTTGCAGACATAACCACAGATTTTACCGTGTTTATGGGAGTATCAGTCTGGTCACTGCTTTGACTGAAATCAGCAATGATATCTGAATCCTGAATTAAAAGCTTGATACTTATCGGAACAGGCTCTCGGGTTTTGCCGTCATCATCGAGATAATCGGTTTGGGAATAGGTGCCTATGGGCAGTTTTTTAATGACATCCCGCATCAAGCGTTCTGCATACTCCTTGAGTTGATCAAGAATGGTAAAAACATGCTCACTGGAATATTTCGCCAGAATTTCATGAAGCCGCATTCTGCCGCGGGTCAGCGATGCTCTCTGGGCCCGCAAGTCTCCAAGACGCTCTTCCGGGTTTCTGACGTTCCGTAGAAAGACATCCATGAATTTCTGGTTGTAGGCACCCTGTGAATAAAGAAGCGTTGGAGGGATAACAAACCCCTCTTCTTCAAGATTGGCTGCGAGTCCCATGGAGCCGGGATAGGCGCCGCCCACATCGGCATGATGTGCCCGGTTGACAACGTAAAACAAGGGCTCAAGGGAATCCTGGTCTCCGGAGTCAGCAGCAAAGACAGGTTCGATCAAGGTTATATCAGGCAGATGGCTTCCGCCCTTATAGGGATCATTCGTGATAACCATATCCCCGGGCCGCAGGCTCATTTCTGCCAGAATACAGGAAAGAGTCATAGGCATGGCCCCGAGATGCACCGGGATATGAGCAGCCTGGGCGACCAGATTGCCTCTGGCATCAAATAGAGCACAGGAAAAATCCCGACGTTCTTTAATATTTGACGAGAAAGAGGAACGAGCCAGGATAATGCCCATTTCCTCGGCAATGGAACTGAAAAGCTTGTTAAAGACTTCGACTTCTATTATGTCATGCATTTTGCCAGGGAAGGTAAGGTTTGTCAGGCTGTTTAACCCGGCTCTGATTTGAGCACGGCCAGAAAGGCCTGCTGGGGAATATCAACGTTACCGACCGTCTTCATCCGTTTTTTGCCTGCCTTTTGTTTTTCCAGCAGTTTGCGCTTTCTGGTAATGTCACCGCCATAACATTTGGCGGTAACATCTTTTCTCATGGCGGAGATGTTGGTCCTGGCGACTATGGTGGAGCCAATAGCCCCCTGAATGGCAATCTTGAACATATGACGCGGGATTTCCTCCTTGAGGCGTTCACAGGAATGTATAGCCCGTTCCCTCGCCTTTGAGCGGTGCACCAGTTGCGAGAGAGCGTCAACACGTTCGCCGTTAACAAGGATATCAAGCTTGACCAGGTCGCTATCCCGGTAATCACCGAGTTCATAATCAAAAGAGCCGTATCCCTGAGTGAGGGATTTGAGCTTATCGTAAAAATCATAGATCACTTCAGCCAACGGCATTTCACAGTTGAATTCAATTCTGCCTGGAGCCGGGTAGTGATAGTGATTGTTGATACCACGGCGGTCCATGCACAGGTTCATCACCGGCCCCATATAACGCTCCGGGAAAATGATAACTGCTTTAATATAAGGTTCTTCTGTTCTGGCAATTTTAGATGGATCAGGAAAATACGCCGGGTTGTCGATCTCCAGCTTAGTGTTGTCCTGAAGAAAAAAATGGTAAAGAACAGTCGGTACAGTCATGATAAGGGAGATATCAAACTCGCGTTCCAGTCTTTCCTGGACAACTTCAAGATGGAGCAGGCCGAGAAAACCGCAGCGGAAACCAAATCCCAACGCATTTGAAGAGTCTTTCTGGAAGGTGAGGGAAGCGTCGTTGAGCTTGAGTTTTTCAAGCGCCACAGCCAGGTCCTCATAATCGTCAGTAGAAATCGGGTAAATTGAGGAAAACACCACGGGCTTTACCTCTTTAAAACCGGGAAGTGGCTTGGCACAGGGATTATCCTTGTGGGTTATGGTATCACCATTCCTGGTCTCGGCGACATTCTTGACACCGGCTATGATATAGCCTACCTGGCCGGCACGCAGCATTTTCTGCGGTTGCCGTGTAAGGCGGAAAAGCCCAACCTCCTCAACTTTGTGGACCGCATTGTTGGACATGAAGCGGATAATGTCACCGGGTTTGACTGTGCCCTGAAAAATCCTGGTTGAGATGATGGTGCCCCTGAATGCATCATAACGGGCATCAAAGATGATTGCTTCCAGGGGTTTTTGGGGATCACCCTTTGGGGGCGGCAGCAGGTTGACCACTGCTTCCAGAATTTCCTCAACTCCTTTTCCGGTCTTGGCGGAACAGAGACGGATTTTTTCAGGCTCGAGTCCCAGATCCTCTTCTACCTGTTGGGCCACTGCCTCAGGATCAGCAGCCGGCAGGTCTATTTTATTTATGACCGGAATAATGACCAGGTCGGTCTCCATGGCCAGATAAAGGTTAGCAAGGGTCTGGGCTTCTACACCCTGGGCAGCATCGATGAGTAGCAAGGCTCCTTCGCATGATGCTAGGGCCCGCGATACTTCATAACTGAAATCGACATGGCCAGGGGTATCAACAAGATTAAGGATGTATTCCTTGCCGTCTCTGGCCTTGTAGGGCAAACAGATAGTCTGGCTTTTAATGGTGATACCCCTTTCCCGTTCAATATCCATATCATCGAGAAGCTGATCACGGAAGTCCCGGTCGCTTACCATTTTGAAGGTCTGGATAAACCTGTCGGCCAGGGTTGATTTTCCATGGTCGATGTGGGCTATGATGCAAAAGTTTCTAATATTGTCCATTCTGATTACGTATTAATAAATAATTCCCGGAGAACATACCAAAAAATTTAAGGGGTTGTTGAATGTTATGCGGCGAACACATTTAGCACATATGGAAAAAGAAAAAAACAGTAAATACAGCAGCGGTATAGAATGAATAGATATTAAATACAACTAAAACAATTTGCAGCAAAAATCCTTTATATAATCAGTAAGGAAAGAGATTGACCTTTCAGGCGCTTTTATTAGAATGTGCCACCATGGAAGACGATACGAACGATAAAGCTGAAATTATGGAACCCCAACAACTGGTAAGCATGCCGGATGACAAAAACCTTCCTGTCATCGGTCATACGGGTTTACAGCGCTATCTCCAGGAGATCAGCCAGTTTCCTCTTTTGTCCAGGGAGGAGACCGAGGAGTTGGCGGTTCGTTATCATGAGACAGGTGATCAGGAAGCTGCCTACAAGCTTGTATCTGCAAATCTGCGGCTTGTGGTGAAGGTGGCCATGGATTTTCAGAAATACTGGATGCAGAATTTTCTTGATCTTATTCAGGAGGGTAATGTCGGCCTGGTTCAGGCAGCCAAGAAGTTTGATCCCTTCAGGGAGGTCAAGTTTTCCTATTACGCAGCTTACTGGATCAGAGCCTATATCCTTAAGTTCATCATGGATAACTGGCGTATGGTAAAGATCGGCACTACCCAGGCTCAACGAAAACTGTTTTTCAGCCTGAACAAAGAAAGAAAACTGCTTGAATCTCAGGGATTCAGACCTGATACAAAGTTGCTGGCGGAACGCCTTCATGTCAAGGAGAGTGAGGTTTTGGAGATGAGCCAGCGCATGGACAACTGGGATGTATCACTGGAAAGTCCGGTGCGTGAAGATTCTGATGATGAACAAAAGGATTTCTTGCCGCATGGGGGACCAAGCGTTGAAGAGGTTGTGGCCGGCCGGGAGATTAAGGAGCGGATGGCGGAGATACTTGATCAACTCCAGAGCAGTCTCAATGATAAAGAGCAGATGATCCTGCAGGCCAGATTACTGAGTGATGAACCCCAAACCCTGCAGGACATTGCTGATATTTTTGGGATATCCCGGGAACGGGTTCGGCAGATTGAGGTCAACCTGTTGAAAAAAATGAAGAAATTTCTTGAAAAAGAAGTCCCTGATATCAAGAATTTTTTTGGTCAGGAAGAAATAGAACAAGGATAGAACTCAGGAAGGCGGGTTTCCCCGGCATAATTTTACATATCAGCATTTACCAGCAGTATCCGGCACTGACGTTCACCCACATAATTTATCAATGATTGTTTATTGAGCCAGTGAATAATAAAGGAAAAGCTTACCCTGCAATAGTGCTGGCAGTATGGTTCCTTGGCCTGTCAATTCAAGAGAGCCCGGCCCAACTTTTACCGGTTCCACCACATGAGCTTCTGCCAGAGGAGAAGATTGTGGTGGAAGGCGAAGAGGTCCCGGCCTGGAAAGCTCTTTGGGATGAAGCCCGAAAAAGCGCCCTGCAGGGTGACTTTGGAAAGGCACAGAGCCAGTATAAGGCCCTCCTTGTTTTGAAAAGTAACCTCGAGGAAGCGCGCTGGGAGTTGGCAAGGGTCATGATATATACGAAAAACTGGAACGAAGCTGCTGATCTCCTTGAACTCCTGATCGAATCATCTCCTGAAACTACGATATATATCACTGCCCTCGGTAAAGTCATGTGGGAAATGGGACAGTATGAGCGGGCCGTGACACTTTTTAAAAGGGTTTATGAAAAAAAATCATCTGATCAGGCAGCTTTGGCTGGATTGGTGGAGGGACTGGCTAAGTTGGGTAGAAAAAATGAGGCGTTGCCGTACTTAGAGCAGCTCTCCCGGCAGGAACCTACTAACAGAGGAGTGCGCAGTTATCTTGCCAGCCTGTTGTATGAAACCGGAAACTATGATAAAGCCAGGACGCATTTTACCATTTTGTCCAGAAGTGAAGATGTTGATATTGATATTTTGTATAAGACAGCAAAAACATATGAATACCTAGGGCTTGAAGAGCAGGCAGCTGCATATTGGGAAAGGATCATAGGACGTGAGGCCGGAAATAACGAGGCACATCTTTTTCTGGCTGAATATTATGAAAAGAGCGGCCAGCTTGA
>JAFDCT010000216.1 GCA_019312695.1 Deltaproteobacteria bacterium
CTAATCCCCCAACTTGCTGCAGCCCAGACGTGCGAAGAGCTTGAAACATCGCTGCAGCAGGCCGTGACAGTCCAGGACTTTGAACAATTTATCGCAGATAACAGTCCGTGCGAGCTGGCTTTTGTTGCTGTACAGAGGCTTGCTTCCGGCCATGTCAATGACAGGCACTGGAAAGCTGCAGCTGATATCTATAAAAAATACAAGGCCGATTTTCCGGTCATGGCAGAGCGGTTCGATATGATAATCAGTCTGCTTGAAGCTCCTGAGGAGAACCTGGTCAAAACCCGTCTTGGGGCAGGGGTGAACAGCAGGGGAGCTGAATTCAGGCCGATTATTTCGGCAGACAGCCAGACGCTTTATTTTACCCGCAACCGGGGTGAAGAGGCCGGCGGTGAGGATATATATTATTCAATAAAAGATCGCCGCACCTGGCAGAATGCGGATAATGTCGGGCCTCCTATCTCAACGCCAAGTCATGAAATGATGCTGGGTATCTCGGCGGACGGCAGTAAGATGACCCTCATGGCCAATTATCCAGAGTCATTCGGGCGCGGCGATATATTTTACGCAGTGAAAGGCAAAGAATGCTGGTCGGAAGCAATGCATTACCCTGCCCCGATCAATACCGAGCATTTTGACTCTGATGCCATGCTGCCGGCTGACGGCAGAACCGTACTGTTCGTTACGGACAGGCCGGGCAACATCGGCGCCTTTAAGCCCAAAGAGTCTTTATTTCACGGAGGCTATGCTGGCAACACAGATATTTATGTGTATATAGAATCCGGTGAAAACAATGGTAAGCTGATCAACCTCGGCCCAACGATCAATACCCCTTTTGCCGAGTACTCACCCTTCCTGCACCCGGATGGCAAAACATTATATTTCAGCTCGGAAGGTCATTACGGCCTGGGCGGGCTTGATGTTTTTGTCTCCACCCGCAAAAGCGAATCTTCCTGGACCGACTGGAGTGAGCCGGTAAACCTTGGCAAGGAAATAAACGGGCCTCACAATGATTGGGGCTTTCAGATAACCACCGAAGGTGATCTGGCCTATTATGCCACCGCGGAAAAGAAATCGGAATGCTGGGAGGGTGACATCAGCACTCCAATGACAGGCTGTGGCCCCAGTGATATCTTTGATACGGAATTACCTCTAGCAGCAAGGCCCAAGGTCGCTGTTACTGTTTACGGCAAGGTCATGGATCCTGATAAAAATCCCCTGGAAGCCAGGATTGTCTGGAATGATTTGACTCTGGACAAGTCAGCCGGTATTGCCAAGAGTGATCCCGGTTCCGGCGACTATCTCATTGTTCTGCCTGCAGGTCACAAGTATGGCTACTCGGCGGAAAAAGAGGGTTACATGGGTGCTTCCGAAACTCTCGATTTTACCGGCATAACAGCCTCTACCAAATACCGGCATGATATAGTCCTGTATCCACTGGATAAACTGGTCAAAGAGCAGATCCCCCTGCGCATGAACAATATCTTCTTTGATTTTGACAAGTCCACTCTCCGCCCTGAGTCCAAGCACGAGTTAAACCGCTGGGTGGATGTCTTTAAAAAGAATGCTGATCTCAATGCCGAGATCCATGGCCACACATGCTGGATCGGCACTGAAGCATATAACCAGGGACTTTCAGAGAGACGGGCCACAGCAGTAATTAATTACCTTGTCTCACAGGGTGTGGCTAAAGAGCGGCTGACCATGAAAGGTTTTGGTGAAACAAAGCCTGCAGCCAGCAACGAGACCAGGGAAGGCCGTGAACTCAATAGGCGTGTTGAAGTGCAGTTTACCAAGTAGCTGACAGCATAATAGATGATAAAAGCCGACCACTGTCCTGTGGTCGGCTTTTTATTTGAGGAGATCAGCCCACTCCCTCTGCAGAAGTTTAAGGGCTTCGTAGTTGGTCGGGTCTAGATGCATAGGGGTGATGGAAATCTTGTTTACACTTATTGCAGCAGAATCCGTATCCGCACCTGCATCGAATGAAGGGGTGCCGCCGCCTATCCAGTAATGTTTACGACCCCATGGGTCGAAGGTTTCCTTGATGGCATCCTCATAAAGTCTTCTGCCACGCCTGGTAAACGCAATCCCTCCAATCCTGTCCGAAGCGGTATTGGGTATATTCACATTGAGAAGGGTATCCGGGGGCAGCCCCTTGGCAAGTATTAGTTCCGCCAGTCTGACACTGAAGTCAACAGCGTTTTCATAGTAAAGGGGGTCGGATTCTGCTGCCAGGGATACGGCAATGGCAGGAATGCCAAGCATAGTGGACTCGATGGCTGCCGAAACAGTGCCTGAATAACTGACGTCATCGCCGAGATTCGGTCCGGGATTGATGCCGGATATGACCAGGTCCGGTTTCTCTTCCAGGATTTTGCCGATGCCGATGGTAACGCAGTCCGTCGGTGTACCGTTGATGGCATAGACGTTTTCATCAATCTCCCGCACCCGCAGCGGCCGGTTCATGGTCAGGGAATGGCTTGCAGCACTGTTGTCATGTTCAGGGGCAATAATGGTAATTTTTCCCAGTTTTCGGCAATCCTTAAAGAGCAGCTGCAGACCGGGGGCATGGATGCCATCGTCATTGGTTAAGAGGATGTGTTTCATATAAGTCCTTCAGAATAATATATATTTCTAAGATCTCGTTGCTTCTTTTTAATGTGGAGGACATATTACGTTACTAAATTCATTTGCCAGTTATTGAGTTCATTTCTGCTTACCCAAAAACGAAACAAAAAAGGCAGCCAGTCACTTGTCCACCTGAGGCAGATTCCCTGCGTTCCTCGAAAAGGCCGGTAGCTTGAAAACTCAAGGAGTTTATGCCCCACAGGGGTGCTCAAACAGGTAAAGCTCCTGTTTCGGATTTTTTATCGGCAAAAATATAGCTGCCGACGATTGACAGCGGTACACGGCTGCGTGAAATGGCGAAAATTGACAGCGGATGCGGCTGGGGATGATTGTCTGATAATGCCCGATTTTATCTCAGAAATTTTGTACAAAATTATTTTTCCTTGGTCCAGGATTCCAGGTCCGCAGGCCATGTGTTGTTGAGAAAAAAATCCATTTGCCGCCTGTAAAAGGTCCGGTTTTCCGGTTCAAGTTTCATTGCCGTTCTTTCAGCGTCCAGGGCCTTGTCTATCATATCGTTGGCCCAGTAAGCTGCTGCCAGTGTGTCCAGAATATAGCCTGCGGCAGGTCTTAAAAAAGCAGCATTTTTTGCCAGCTCCAGGGACCTTTCCGGATCAAGCACTTCAGGCTCCTTGGCAGTGATAAGCAGCCAGGCCAGATTGTTCAGAACTTCCGGATTGTCTGGCTCAAGGGCGATAGATTTTTCATAGGCTGCCAGAGCTTCCGTATCCTGCTCAATGTCCTGTTTCAGGTCCCCCAGCAGCCTGTGCCAGATGGCTTTATCAGGCTCCCGCCTTGCTCTCTGCAACAGCACGGATTCAACAAACTTGATGTTCGCCTCGCTATCCAGCTCCATGTCCATATTCCAGAATATCCCGGCACTGAAAACTAAAAGCCCTATAAACAGGATGAGGCTGCCATAGACCTTACGGTCATGCCGTCTTATCAGCGATCTGTCACGGCTGCATTTTTCCAGGAAATCGACGCGCTGGCCGATACCGAAATGATGCCAGCTGGGTTTATCCCGGATGTTGCCGCTCAGCCAGCTGATCTTTTCCAGTGAATTTATTAGCGGCGTGCTGTCGCCAAGAGATGTGAAGACAGCCAGGTCTGCCTGGCGTTCAAAATTGCGCATGACAAAACCGAACACAGAGCGGAAATAAACAAGCATGATGACAAACATCGGC
>JAFDCT010000217.1 GCA_019312695.1 Deltaproteobacteria bacterium
CACCACCATATCCATACCCCATACCAGGACCATAGCCATGGTTTCCCCGTGCACTTACCATGGAAAATCCCACTAAACTAAGAATTCCGACCAGTGCTGCAACTACTAAAAACTTTTTCATTACTGTTACCTCCGGTTAAATTATGTGTTTTGAAAAATAATTTATTCATTAGACGGACAAAGGCTAAAAATTGTTTACAGGTTTTAATTTTCTTCCCAGCGCATCTGGCACCCACAGGTGATACATTGGGTTGACCATAAAGGCTGAGTCGGTTGGGACAAAAATTTTCAATTTGTGATAAACTTGTTGCTGGGAATATCCTTTTCAAATGCACTGAAAGAGGCACTGCAAATAGTGTTTTGATATTTTTTTGTTCAGTTACTTCCGGGATGACGTTTCCATCCCGGTGATAACTTCAGGTAGTGACGGCAAGATGTAGCATTCATGAAAAAATTTAAGAAGGCTGCAACATTAATCCTTCAGGGCTTTTTGTCATGATACTGGCTGTTGATGTTGCCTATCGAAAAGAAACCGCTCTGGTTGGGGCTGTACTCTTCCGGGACTGGGCAGATGCAATTCCCCTGAAGGAATTTGTCCTCTCCTGCAAGGTACCGGATAACTATAGGCCGGGCCTGTTTTACCGCAGGGAATTACCCTGCATAACTGCCCTGCTGGAAAAGATTTCTGAAAAACCTGACTGTATTATTGTTGACGGGTTTGTTTATCTGGGCAGGGCAAAATATCCCGGCCTGGGCAAACATCTTTATGATCTGCTGGCACAAAAGGTAGCTGTTATTGGCGTGGCTAAAACACCATATAGGGACACACCTGCATCCTGCCGGGTATTGCGCGGTTCAAGCAAAAAACCCCTTTATGTGACCGCAGCGGGTATTGAGGAAGTGTCGGCAAAATCTTTAATTAAAAACATGCATGGCAGAAACAGGATCCCCACCCTTCTCAAATATGTGGACCGCTTATGCCAGGCGGCAGTTGCTGCCCCTCAAAATATAAACTTCACGCCTGACTCTTCCTGCCTGTGATCTTCATCTATTTGAATAGATCACTCAACTTCTTCATGGTTTCATTTTCTGATCCGGCCTGTATTGATCCACTTTTTGAGGCCCGGAAAAAATCACAGTAATTGGCTTTATCCTTGTTCTGAACCGGTTCTCTGATAGTCTCACGGCATTGCCTATAGGCATTGACATCATAAAACTCGCAATTTAAACAAATGTGCAGGTCCCTACCGCAGGCCGGGCACTCATCCCTGATATGGATTTTTGTTTCCGTAATTTCCTTAGAACAAAAAGCACAGGTCATTTATAATCACTGTATTTTTTTGCTTTGCCCCTGACTTCTGCGGCAGGATATTTTTCGCAATTTTTCTTCAGTTTATCCTGTGCAGCCCTGATGGGATCAATATCAAGCTTGTCGCAAATATTTGCCAGGTAGATCAGGATATCACCTATCTCTTCTCTTGCCTCCGCCAATTTGTCAGGCTCCAGTCTGCTGCTCTGCTCTTCGGTCAGCCACTGGAAATGCTCTGCCAGCTCGCTTACCTCTACCATTAAAGCCATCACCAGATTCTTGGGAGAATGATACTGATCCCAGTCTCTTTCCTGCCGGAAAATTCTTACCTGCTTCACCAATTCTTTCAATGTCTACCATCTAACCAAGGAAATAAAATCCGATTTCCTCTTTAATTTTTCGGGTATTATTAAATTCACACCCGACATAGTCATTGTCCACTGTCCGTACAGTAACATCCGTATTTATATTAGTATTATTAAAATCATTGAGTAGAAATGATACCTGCAATCGATCATTCTGCCTGATTTTATGCTCGGCAAAAGGACAAAAGCCAACTCCTCCCAAAGATATATTTTTTATTATTATATCCTGGCTCTCTCTATGATTTGACAGATTAGTGCTTTTACCCAAAAGTTTTACTGTTTTCCTGTAATTTTTTCTGTATTCCAGGCAGAGATAGAATACGTTCCCACAACCGCATTTAAAGCGCAGATCCCGCTTGCTGTTCTGCTTATAAATTTCGACAGATAACTTTTTCGTGATATTGCAGCATGGACAGGCAATAAGTGCTTCATCATTCTCCTTGACCAGAACCTTTCGGGCTTCCATAAGCGCCTCATAGTTATTGTTGTCAGATTCTGTGCCTTAATCCTCTTAATATGTCTCTTCACGTGCCTGTAACTTGGCAGCAATCATATCATCAGGTGTTAACCGCAGGAGATGGGTCAGTTTACGGGCAAAATGATCCTCATGCTTTTCAAGTTGGCCGTCCAAATGTATAATGCGCCAGACAGCCTGAAGCACTGCCTTTTTTTCCGCCTTGCTGAACTCACTATTTATATGGTTGGTGAATTCAAAAAGATCGACCGCGTTTTTCCTTTCGTGATGGGCCAATTCAACCAGGTCTTCGGCATGCTCCTGGGACAGCTTAAAATCCGAGCGTAGTGTTTCAATGACATGTTCAAGTTCTTCCTTGGTACATTCATTATCCGCATGGGCCGCTTCCAGCAGGATGACGCTGGCAGCAATTCTGGTTCTTTCTTCTCTGCCAAAGCTCTCGGCAGAAAGATCCTGGCTTTTGTTCAGTAATGTTCTTCTGATAAAATTCAGCATTTGTTCTGATTACCTGAAGGTATAATGTTTCCGGACCGGTTTCTTTACCGTTCCAGGTGCAGTCAAGTCCTCGGGGAAATGTAACATAATCACCCGGCCGGATGGTAACTTCTTCGTATTTGGTTTTGACGGTTATTTCCCCTGCAAGTAAATAGCATGACTCTTCCTGGTCGTAATGCCAATCAAAAACCGAAACCTCACAGGTCCAAATTGGCCAAGCGAAGACACCTTGCCGGGCCAGTTCCTCTTTATCATATTGTTCAATCTGTATCCGCATGAAAAAAATTATACGATATTGTATTTAAAAATCACTCTATTTTGAAAAAATATTCAGCCTGCTGAACCGGTGGGGTCGTTAGTCAAAAGCCACATCTTCAGCTTTTCTGTCTGTTTTCCAAGGGTTTCGACGGCTCCTAGGCCCGTAAGCTTCAGATTTGAAATTCTTCTGCTGCTGTTCGCCAGAATTGTCAGATCAGGCCTCTTTTTCAGAAACTTCTGGGTCAGCATTGCTCCGTCGCCATCATCATCATCCAGGTCAGCGTCCATGATAACCAGATTAACATCCTCGTTGACAAAAAAAGTCAAGGCTGCATCATATGCATGGGCCACAAAAATCCTGACTGCACCGAACCTATAATAATTTGTAATCGCCTCAGTAGACTCCGCGGCTCTATTCGGATTGTCCTCTACCAGGAGAATGGAAGAGTAACGAATTGCTTTATCGGCAGGTAAAGAATGACCCTGGTGCTTGATGACCCTACCACGGGGAATTACAGTAGTCGGTGCTGTAAACATATCCCTAATAAGGCTGGTTAAGCCGAGAATAAACCGGGCCGCACGCTCGCTTGGTCTCCGATGTTTTCGGTTTTCATCATGCAGGGAAAGTGGTGCGTGAGACATTTTTTCCTTACTTACTTCAGCTATGCCTGTCCAGCAGATTTGTAGCCTCTGCCAAGGTCTTTTTTGAGCTTCAGTATAAGCTATTTATCTATTACTGAATCCACAAGTTGAATTTTCCTGTGGCGGTTGCGGTTAAAAACATTCTCCATTGAAATCCTTATTCGTGGTGAGATATTCTTTGTTGTCTTGCGCAGGAGTTTATCAAGACAGGTCCTGACAAAACTCTCCGGGTAGAGAACAAAGCCGTAGCAGATGGCCTTCTCTTCAGGAAAAAATTCGCGGAAGTTCTCATACATTGACCCATGTCCCCTGTTCATACCGGACCTGGAAATAACATATAAATCCAGTGCGGGATAATAAAGTCCAGGAGCCTCCATGAACATCCTTGTAGCTCTCGCCGAGATGAGGGTCTGAAAATGCAGGGCTATGTCGCGGGCAGAAAACACAAAAGTATCAGATACTTTTTTTATCTCTGCCTTTATGTCATCCAATTCTGATTGCTGCTCTAATGCCTGAACCATGATGTAAACCGGGTACAAATCCTTTTTTGACAAAAATTTCCGACTTACATTACTCTTTCCCAGGCTTGAAGACAACTGTTGTGGACTGGGGAGAAGGAGGCAAAAAAAATCCCCAGCGATTTTTTTCAACGGCCTGTTTATAAATCCCGGCCATTATGGGACTGGTCTTTCCGGTTAGTTTACGTTCTGACCAGCTTTAAGAACTATCTGAATAAGAAGGTGGCCACTGCAGCCAAAAGCCAGAGCCCAACAAGTGCAGCGCCCAGCATAAAAACCCCCTCAACAATTCTTCTGATGCGATGCTGCAACTGATATTCGGTTCCTGTTTTTGCATTACCTTGCATGGAAATTCCTCCCAAAAAATACTTTTAAGATACTAATATTCTTACAGGAATCATAGAGATTCCAAACAAATACCGCTTTGTAAAAACTACCACATTGTAGCAGATCGGATTATGATGCACAAGAAAAATATGAGGTCAAAATACTAGAAGCATTCCCTTTGGAGAAGCAAGGGCGATGATGGAAATTATCCTGAAAAATGCCAAAAAAATAGATACTGTATAAATGTCAAAGCCCGGGGCAAACAAATGCCCACGGGCTGCAAAAAATGACAGTAAATCTTCGGCTCATTCGATTTCACCCGTCAGTTTTACATACCATTACCACAAAAACAGGCCCTAAAATCGAGTTGCCGACAATGTCTTTGCTTCTTTTCCCCCAGGGTTAAAAGGCAATTTTTCAGTTTATTAAGGATAAAATATTTTACCCTGCGGCTGCCAGGGCTGATCATATTTTCCTCGCATTATCTGAAAGGACTCAACCAGGTCACCTATTTTAACCCTGTTGAAATCCTTGATCTTCAAGCCTGCCTGCTGGCCTTTTGTCGCCTCCCTGACAGCATTCTTTTCAATATGCAGCGACTCGATCATTCCTGTATACATTGGCCCCATGGCCCCTAGGATCCGGAAAGAACGTCCCAACATCAATTTACCTTTCAGTATCTCACACCCTATAATGATGCCCTTGCGGCTGCTCTTAAACAGGGCGATGACCCTGGCTGAACCGATAATCTCTTCTGCTGTTTCATGGAAAATCAGGCTTTTGGCGATGGATTCCAGATCTTCCAGCAGTTTGTAAATCACTCCAAAAAGCCGTATCTCAACATTGTGCTCTAAA
>JAFDCT010000218.1 GCA_019312695.1 Deltaproteobacteria bacterium
AAGGGCCTTTCAATTGGTACACTGATATTACCATTATCTATCGCGTCTCAATCCCTCTATCCCTCATATGCTTCTTCACAGCCTCGATGGACACCTCCTCCCTGAGAAAGATACCGGCGGTCAAGGAGGCCTCCACATCGGTCTTTTCAAAAACTTCACTGAAGTGTTCCACCTTTCCTGCACCAGAGGAGGCTATCACCGGGATAGAGTTTATATATTATTGGCGGTTGACCAGTTACTGAAACATCAGGAAATGCGACAATTTGCCCCTTTTATTTTATTTAGAAAAAATATAATTTTTCTTTAAATACTGGGCCGTAAAATTTTTTTATTTAGTAATAAAGCGGCGTTTCGTCTTATTAACCTGATCAACTTTTTAAGGAAGTCATTTTCCCCGGAATTCAATGCACAGGAGGGTTATTATGAAGAAATTTAGTTTTGTTCTTGCTGTTTTTTTAGTTTTGGGTTTGGGAATAAATTTGTCAAGCGCTAAAGGAGTTTTTGTTTATGAAAAACCTAAAGTTTCTCATCCAGGCAAGGAGATTGCTCCTCTTGATGCCTATGCAATAATAAAAGATGATCCAACCCACATGATTATTGTTGACGTCCGAACTCAGGCGGAATACCAGTTTGTTGGGCATCCAAAGGGGGCATATCTGATACCGTCACAGTTCATGGGAAAAGTTTTTAAAGAGAAAGAATATGAAATGATAAAAAATGATGAATTTGGCTCAGTTATTCTTAAAAAATTTAACCCAGAGACCGACACCCTCTTCTTCTTATGTCGAAGCGGGACCAGGGCAGCTATGGCTCTCTCTGAAGCAGTCTCAGCGGGGTGGCCTGCTGAAAAAGCTTATGTTATTCTCGGGGGGTTCCAAGGTGACAAGATGCAGGATAAAAATAGCGCCTTTTATGGTCAGAGAGTTGGTGGGGGCTGGAAAAATGAAGGTCTTCCTTGGACCTATGCAATGGATCCTAAACTTATATATTGAAAGCATAAGAATAAAGGACATATCAGTTTTTTAGCAAACTTCTAACAACAAAGCCCCTCCCAAAGTCACGGGAAGGGCCTTTGCATTGGTACACTGATACTACCACTATTATTATCGCGTCTCGATACCTCTTTCCATCATATGTTTCTTCACCGCCTCGATGGACACTTCCTCCCTGTGAAAGATCCCAGCAACCAGGGCGGCCTCTGCCTGGGTCTTTTCAAAGACCTCAGAAAAGTGTTCAACTTTCCCGGTTCTGGAAAAGATAATTGACGATAGGTAGAGGATACATTAATTGATATAAGGTAGTCTACAGTTTATGATTGAGGCAGGACAGCTACATTTTTAACAAGAATTATTTTGGGGAGGTTACATGAAAAAAATACTGATAGGAATTTCCGCCATAGTAGTTGTGGTTGTCTTGGCAGTAGTTTTCTTTCTGGGCAATATAGACAAAATAGTCAAAGGGGCGTTAGAGGGTGTCGGCTCAGAACTCCTTGGTGAACCTGTAAAAGTGGCATCGGTTAAAATCGAGCTTAAAAGTGGTTCAGGGCAGATAACAGGCCTAACCATCGCAAACCCAACAGGGTATTCAGCCCCAAATGCCTTCCAGATGGACA
The DNA here is from genome assembly GCA_019312695.1 of Deltaproteobacteria bacterium. GTDB lineage: Bacteria > Desulfobacterota > Desulfobulbia > Desulfobulbales > BM004 > BM004. Next base: position 1,613 of record JAFDCT010000218.1, read on the forward strand.
TGATTCGTCTTGGGCTTAACCTGGGCTCGCTGGGCAAACAACCGATTGTTGTTGACGAACTGAAAGTAGTTAACCCAGTTGTACAGCTGGAGATGAAAGAGGATGGCAGTTCAAACCTCAAGACCCTTCAAGATAACATTGACAAGAATAGAGTAAAGGCAGATAAAAAAGCAGTTAAACAAACATCATCAGATGCGACCCAAAAAGGAGATCCGGTCCGTATATCGATTGGCAAACTGTCCATGACCGGCGTAACGGTTCATGTCAATGCTCCTGGACAGGAACCTCAGACAGTTGTTATTCCTGACATTGTTGAGGATAACGTCGGTAATGAAAGTGGACTTACTCCTGGTGAAATCGGCAAGTTGATCGTTGGCAGAATCATTAGCAGCAGCTTAGAAAATACCATCAAGAAAAGTCTATTAAAGAAGGCTGGAGAAGCCACAAAAGGTTTCTTTGATGGATTGAAATAAAAATTATGACCTGAAAGGTGCAAGAAGTATTCACTCGTATTTATACAGTGTCATTGGCTAATTCTGTCCACCTGACATTCGAAATACAAAAAAGCCCCTCCCAAGTCATCGGGAAGGGCCTTGCCAATGTGCAACTGATATTTTCGCTATTCGTCGTATCTACCTAGTCTCGATACCTCGCTCCATCATATGCTTCTTCGCAGCCTCAATGGGCACCTCCTCCCTGTGGAAGATCGCTGCGGCCAGGGCGGCCTCGGCCGTGGTTGATCAACTCGACATCAAAGCCGCTGTGGGTGCCCTCCCGATCATGGGATATTAGTTATAATTTTTATTGACCTAATAATTATTATTATTTAATATTTCACTTATACTCAGATCATTTTTCACATTTTAGAAAGGGTAAAATCTCTGACCCAATATTGATAATTGGGTTTGATTAGTACGATAGCAAATGTGTCCATTCGGGATGCTTTTGGCTATTATGCAATATATTTTTTTGTGGAGAATTAAAAAATGGTAATGATGATATGTCCCAATTGCCTAATTTCTCTTTCCTACCAAAAAAACACCTGTCATCAGTGCGGTTATGAAATTGACAAGTGTCCTGTAAGTTCTCAAGAGTTCCTGCCAAGGATCAAATCATTTTCTAAGCCTATTTTATTGCACAAGTTGAACTTAAAGCGACCCAATAAAGCTAAATTGACTGATTGATATGTCAGATTACAAATACACTGATACTATCAATACTCAGCGCGTCTCTATCCATGTTCACTCATATGCTGCTTCTCCGCCTCTATGGGCAGCTCCTCTTGTGAAAGATACCTGTCGCCAGGGCATCCTATGCTTTGGCCTTTAAAAGACCTCTGAGAAGTGTTCGACCTTTTCGGCACCGGATCAGGCAATTATCGGGATGGTGACGTTGTCTCGAGTGTGGTTGATCACATCTCTAATGAAACTGAAAGGCTGGTAGGTATTTATACCTATTATATTAATATTGTTAGCAAAATTCCTAATCAAAAACCGTCATATCACCAGTTACTCCTTCTTAAGTTATGCATACGTTATGTTGTATTTTTAAGTAACTAGCCGGAATTATAATACATTATTATATTTTGTGAATTATGGATCGTTTTTTGCATATAACTCTTTGTAATCACTAGATATTTTAATAATTGTTATCATTTGGCAATTTGTGCTTTTTGGAACTCGAATTGTAACAAGAAGTCATACTTCATTAGTATAAGATAGGCGGAGTAATATGAATTCGATTTTAAAAAAATCGTCGGAGCATTCAAGAGGTCTTCTGTTTGGACTTCTTACTAATTGTATTTTTTCTAATAATGAAAAAGAAACTTGCCCATTATTTGAACTACGTAACTCTCTCTCAATCGAAGAAAAATATGCCTTTGTTATGGAATTGAGTAAAGAAGAAGTAATAACACTATTGACGGATCATGAATATTGCTTTGCAAATAGACTTGCTGGCGGCTTCATACAGGAATAATTCGTTTGAGTGGATTTTTAAAAAGCTTAACAATCTATAGGAGATGAGGGATGGAAGCTGATTTAAAGTTTGACTGTTGGGAGATTATGAATTGTGAGAATATTGATTGTCAAGCAAGGCAAGAACCTGAGACTGCCTGTTGGGAGATTGCCAGAAGGAATGAATCATTTCACAATATTTCAAATACCTGCTCTGACTGTATTGTATACGTTTTTAAGAATGAACTACCTATTTTAAGCACCAAAAAGGCACTTAATATTATTGAGCAGAGGTCAATTAATAAAAAATTAGAAGTAGGTCATGGAGTTTGCGCTTGAGAACCAAATACAACTATCTGAACCATATGTTGTTTAAGTAAAATCTACATATCAACTCAAAAACTAAAGGCCCCTCCCAAATCTTCAGAAGAGGTCTTTTCAATTTGCCTGACACTTTATTATCATTTCGTGTTTAACCACGAGTTACAATTTCTGCTGATATGTCTGACAGTGTCAAGCAGAAAAAACCTATCCATTGCCCCCTTTTATGGAAGGTTTTCTTTGTATATGCAGGGTATCAGCTACTGATGATTGCTGCTTCAACCATCACTGAATAATCTGGCAGCATAGTTAATATTGCCAGTATAAACCTTCACTCGACTTCACCCGAAAATAGTTTCTATTG
>JAFDCT010000219.1 GCA_019312695.1 Deltaproteobacteria bacterium
CCGATATCTTAACTCGCATGATCCCTCCTTAAGATCTTTTCTTTAGAAAATTAAAAGGCTGTGATTATATTTGGTCGTAAGATGGTTGTCAAGCCTTTGTTTTATAGAATTTAGATTTTTTTCGAAATCTTTTTTTATTGTATAGACTTGGATCTGTTTATATTAGGGCTTATCATGGTCAAAAAATTTTTGATAAAAATTGGGGGGCAATGGATAGGACTTTTCTATTTGACACTCTCAGGCGTATCAGCAGAAATAGATACTTATTCATTTTTTTAGAAAACAATAAGCCGGGATAGTTTATCAATTCTACATGATTTAATGAACTAAAATTATATACAAATATGTGTTACCTTACCAGCCATCAGCTTGGAGTGGGCAATTATCTGTTGTCAATCTTGTTAAAGCGGCAAATAATAAACTCACTTGCTTACTGATTCTTTTAATGCTATCTTTTTTGTGCTTTTATGCGTCAGCAGGATCAATGGGACTGCTAATTACAAAACGACTGAAAATTTTATTTGGTGCCAGGCACGCACAAGGACTTTTTTTCATTAGCACCTTTTCCTCTCTTCCTCTATGGATTATCTGAGTAGTCTCCAGTGCAAAACTGAACCCTTTGTCGCTCCTTCAGGCTCGGAAATTTATATTTGTCAGGGTGCCAGGGAATCAACTGAAAAGATTTCCCACAACATCAGCCTTGGTGCAGGATTGCAATTAGTGATAGGTGATGCTGGCTCAGGGAAAACCACTCTTTTAAACCAGCTTGCACAAGAGTTCTGCGCAAACAACAAAACAGTAGTACTTTTAATCAGCAAGCCTCAGTTTAGGGATCTGCAGCAATTCCTCATTACCATTGCCGGTATTTTCAAAACCGTCAAGGCTCCTTCTTTTTTTGATGATGATACATTCCAGAAGGCATTCAATAGTTTTTTCTACAAACTTTTTCTGCAGGAGAAAAAGACTGTTCTGCTGCTCATAGATAATGGCCATGATCTTCCTGACTTTTGCCTGCATGCCTTGAGCTCCTTTTATTCCCATCACCCAGACTGCAGGCATTTTCTTCAGACTGTCATAAGCGGTGAGCCTTCGTTCCAGAGGAAAATCAACGCGAACGAAACTTTAAAGAGCCGGGTTGCTTATACAACCTCACCTAAACCCTTCCGTTTTACAGATGTTAGAAAGTTGATTCACTTTCACCTGGAACATGCCGCGGTCGATCCCGGTTCTCCTCCGGCACTTTTCAGTATACCTGCCCAGTGGGCTATTTATATGTTGACGCAGGGACATCCCCAAAAAACTATTGACCTTTGCCACTTCTTAGTTCTGACACTGGTTATTGATAACCGAAAACAAGCTGACTGGTTCATGACCCTGCGCGCCGCCAAACTGCTTGTTCCCCAGCGGGCAAAAAAATTGCAGATGATACGGACTACCTTCCTTTCCAGTATCATTGTTCTCATGATGTTTTTCGGAATATGGTCAGAAGAGATCAAGACATTGAACATGTCCAAGCCTGGGCAGCTGCATCAGGCTAATGTCGCCCAAAAGGGAGACCAGGCAGGAGAGATACCATTTAACCAGTTGCAAGTCAGACAGAAAACTACACAGACGGAACAGGTTCAAGAGACACAATCAAAAAAAACAGCAGTCATAAAAGAAACTTTACCATATGGCACACCAGCAGAAGGGCAGAACGCAGGAATGGCAGCAGCTAAAAACTCTCCTGAAAGTCCTGATCAGCCAGGAGGCAAAGCATCAACAGTAAAATTTCCTGTGCCTGAATCAGCTGCAGTTGTGGATGAAGAGGTTACGTCTAGTCCTAAACCGGTTCCAGAAATTGAAACCAATGAGGAAGTAGAACCTCTTGTCGCTGCAACAGCACCCGAATCACAATTTGTCACAAAGTCTGTAAAGGAGCAGCAGCCGGTTGATTCTCCAGATTTTATTGCTAAACGGGTAGAGCCGCCTGAATATCTCGGTGATATTATTACTGCTTCAGGGGAAACTTTTGGTGATATGATTCGCAGGATCTACGGCCCCTGGAGCTTTAATCCTACAAACGTCAAAACGGTTATGGCAGCCAATCCGAATCTTAGGAATCCTGAATCGTTGTTTGTGGGTTATAAAATCCGTTTCCCCACTATTCCTGTTGCCCTGACACCAAAAGCAGAAGAAGTATGGTGGGTAAGAATTACTATTTTAGGCAATATCCAAAGTGCGTATCGTTTCCTGCGAAAATATAGAAAATCATTACCGCCCTTGTTGATTATCCCTTCACGCGACGATAATGGTCAGATCATCATGAATATTCTTTTGGAAGAATATTTTGTGGATAATGAGTCGGCACAAAAAGCCATCCAGGCCCTGCCTCGTGCAATTACAGCTCAGGGTAAGGTCTTGCATGGCTTGAATCCTGCAACTTTTTACTATCGGTTGAAGCAGAACGATTAGAAAAACAATGAAACAAAAAAATGGCAATATATTATGGCGTTGACCTTCCTAACCTACA
>JAFDCT010000220.1 GCA_019312695.1 Deltaproteobacteria bacterium
AAAAATGAGTAATTGGCTCTATTTTTCTGTGCAGTTTCCAGTCCTATGGGTTAAATTAGGTATTTCTACGCAAAAACTTGCCTTGCCTGCCACATTGTGGTAGTTGGGGCTAAAAAATTCCCCGTATGCCTTTAATGGGAAATGAGGGTTTGAATCGCCACTTCTGGTTTTAACTTAAAAAAAATAATTGGAGGGCCATAATGGGCAGGTATAAGGAAATTTTCACAAAAAGCGTTGAGGAACCTGAAGCCTTCTGGGGCAAAGCAGCTGAAGGCATTGACTGGTACAAGACTTGGGACAAAGTCCTGGATGACTCTAATCCTCCGTTTTACAGATGGTTTGCCGGTGGCGAGATAAACACCTGTTATAATGCTGTAGACCGTCATATCGAACGCGGCAGGGCAGACCAGGTGGCAATAATTTACGACAGCCCGGTGACAAATACTATTCAAAAATTTACGTATCAGGAACTTCGTGACCTGGTGGCTACGTTTGCCGGGGTCCTTAAGGGCCAAGGCGTAAAAAAGGGCGATACAGTAATCATTTATATGCCCATGATCCCGCAGGCTGCTATTGCCATGCTGGCCTGCGCCCGGCTCGGCGCCATCCATTCTGTAGTCTTTGGTGGCTTTGCCGCAAACGAACTGGCAATCCGTATAGACCACTCCCAGCCCAAAGTCATTGTTACCGCATCTGGCGCGGTGGAGGGAAAAAAACTCATTGAGTATAAACCGCTGCTTGACAAGGCCATTGAAATTGCCAAGCACACCCCTGAAAAATGCATCATATACCAGCGGTCAATGGTTAAGGCACCCCTAAATCATGAGCGGGATCTTGACTGGGAAAAACTGGCCGCGGCTGCTGAACCTGCAGAATGCGTTCCGGTAAAGGCAACTGACCCGCTTTATATTCTGTATACTTCAGGAACAACCGGCATGCCCAAAGGCGTGGTCAGGGATAACGGCGGCCATGCGGTAGCCCTCAACTGGAGTATGGAAAACATCTATGATGTGCGAGGCGGTGATGTATACTGGGCTGCTTCTGACGTTGGCTGGGTTGTCGGCCACTCGTATATTATATACGGCCCTCTCTTAAGGGGTTGCACCACAATCATTTACGAGGGCAAACCCATCGGCACACCTGACCCGGGTGCCTTCTGGCGCGTTATTTCCCAGCATGGCGTCAAGGTGCTTTTCACTGCTCCCACCGCCTTCAGGGCCATTAAAAAGGAAGATCCGGATGGGGCTTATTTTAAGGAGTATGATCTTTCCGATTTCAAATATCTCTTTCTGGCCGGGGAAAGGCTTGATCCTGACACCTATCACTGGGCCTGCAAAATGCTGCACCGCCCGGTCGTCGACCACTGGTGGCAGACAGAAACCGGCTGGGCTATTGCAGCAAACTGTATGGGCATTGAGCAGATGCCGATCAAACCCGGTTCCCCTACTGTAGCAGTGCCTGGCTATGATGTCCGCATTGTTGACGACGGCGGCAAGGAACTTGGTCCCCATGAGGAAGGCAATGTGGTTGTCAAGCTGCCATTGCCTCCCGGCACCCTTCCCACCCTTTATAAGGATGATGAAAAATTTCAGCGTTCCTATATGAGCAAGTTTTCAGGGTATTACGAAACCAGCGATGGCGGCTACATGGATGAAGACGGGTACATTTTCGTCATGGGCCGCATGGACGATGTCATCAATATCGCCGGCCATCGGTTGTCAACAGGAGCCATGGAGGAAGTTATCGCTACCCATCCAAGTGTGGCTGAATGTGCGGTATTCGGTACAGATGACCAGCTCAAGGGCCAGTTGCCCGTTGGCCTGGTAGTCCTGAAGGCAGGTGCAGTTCAGGATCCAGATGAACTGAAGACAGATCTGGTAAAAATGGTACGAAACCAGATTGGACCTATCGCCTGCTACAAGGAGACTTCTATAGTTACCCGGCTGCCAAAGACCCGATCCGGCAAGATTCTGCGCGGCACCATGCGGGCAATTGCCAATGGCAAGGAATATCGCATGCCCTCGACCATTGACGATCCCACTACCCTGGATGAAATTACGGAGTCGCTCAAAGAATTGGGCTACCCCAAAAGATAAAAGACACGGTAATCCGAAAAGGGACGCATTGTGAATACCCGTCCCTTTTTCGGTTATTTTATACATCCAGACACGTAAGATGAGAGCTCAGCATGAAGATTCATGAGTACCAGGCCAAAGAACTGTTCCGCAATGTTAACATTCCTGTGCCTGCGGGAGAGGTGGCGTTTTCTGTGGATGAAGCATGTACCACAGCTGAAAATCTGGACTCTTATCCAGTTGTTATAAAAGCCCAGATCCATGCAGGCGGCCGTGGTAAGGGTGGTGGTGTCAAACTTGCCAACTCCCGTGAAGAGGTAAAAAATATTGCCTCTCACATCCTGAACATGAACCTGGTCACGCCTCAGACCGGTCCTGAGGGGAAGCGCGTTAAGAAAATATTGGTGGAGGAAGGGCTCAATATTGCCCGCGAGTTATACCTTTCCATCCTGCCTGACAGGGCCACAGCCACCATTGTCATCATGGCCAGCCAGGCCGGCGGCATGGATATCGAAGAGGTGGCAGCAAAAAGCCCGGAGAAAATTATCCGCGTAGCTGTAAATCCCCTCGTCGGTATAGAACCCTATCATTGTCGCGAAGTTGCATTCGGCCTTGGCCTGAGCCCGGAAGCTAACAAGCAGTTTTACTCCATGCTCACAAAGCTTTACAGTTTGTTTGTCTCGAGGGACTGCTCTCTTGTTGAAATTAACCCTCTTGTTGTAACTGAATAAAACGC
>JAFDCT010000221.1 GCA_019312695.1 Deltaproteobacteria bacterium
GGAGGAGAAAGAATATTGTCCGCGTCGGAGCTCGAAACTTACATTGATGATCTCCTGGATCAGCCCGATCTGGAAACAACACCTCCTGATGCACTTGTATCTGTAACATACAGATGGTCAGGCAGAGATCTTAACCAGATAAAAGCGATGGCGTCCAACCTTCCCGCTGCAGTATTGCGGGCGAAAGGATTTGTTGAAGCGGAGGATCACGTGTATATATTCAGTTATGTAATGGGGGACTGGACCCTTGAAGACCCCGGGATACCCATTGAACGCATAAAGCATAAGAATATAATAGTCTTCATCGGTCCCATTGATACCATGAAAGATATTGACCGGGCCTTACAAACAGGCAATTGGTTGAAAGGTGAAGTCTACCAGCCCGGAAGACAGGACCGGACTGTGTCACCATGAATGTGAAGGACTTGGCGAATGGATAACAAAGCATTCGAGTTCAATCCCCAGGCAGCTGATGTCTTTACCCGGGAAGTTACGGCACGATCGGGTCAGGATATTACAGCCTGTTACCAGTGCAAGAGATGTGCTTCAGGCTGCCCGGTTGCCGAAGATACGGACATGGTCACCCCTAATCGGTTGATTCGCATGGTGGTTCTGGGGGATATTGAAAATGCCTTGACCAACAAGTTGACCTGGAAATGTCTGTTCTGTCACACCTGCGGAACAAGATGCCCCAACAATATCAAAACCGGCCGGATTGCCGACACTCTGAAAAAAATGGCACTTGATGCGGGCATAGATCCGCAGCAGCCGGAGTACAAGAATTTCCACCGGGCTTTTTTCAACTACAGTCTGCGTCATGGTCGTATAAATGAAATAGGCATGATGGGTGAGTTTCAACTGCGGAACATGTGGGATCATCTCAAAAAGAGAAACTATATCGCCATACTGTCCGAAATAGTCGGAAAATCCACATTAGCCTGGGAGATGTTCAAACAGAATCGGCTGCAACTATCCTATCATTCCAGCAAGGGACGTGATGAAATTTCCCGTCTCTATAAAAAATCTGCAGGTCGAAAATGGATTTAGCATATTATCCAGGTTGTTCACTTTACCAGTCTGCCAAGCTTTATAATCACCAGACCAAACTGGTTTTTGGCATACTGGATTTGAAATTGAAAGAGTTGGAAGATTGGAGCTGCTGCGGGGCTACTTCGGCCGGTAAGATTAATGATTTCATGGCTGTGGCATTGCCTGCCAGAAATCTTGGAATTGCCGAGTCAACCGGCTTAGCCGAACTTGTAATACCCTGTTCTGCCTGTTACTCAAGAACCCTGGTCGCCCAGAAGCAACTGGAGGATTTTCCGCTGCTGAAAAATGAGATTAATATAGAATTGTCCAATAAGGTTAAAGGCGTAATCAAGGTGTCCTCTGCCCTTGAAGTTCTTGAAAAGACAATCAGCGGCAGCAAGTTCAAATCAATGTCCCTGCGGAAACTTGAAGGTTACAATCCTGCCTGCTACTACGGCTGTATGAATACCAGGTTCCCTTATGACGTGCTGATTGCGGACAATGTTGAGAATCCCCAGTCCATGGAAACAGTCCTCAAGGCCATAGGAGTTACACCGCTTGACTGGAATTATAAAACCCTCTGCTGTGGAGCTTCATCAATTATCTACAACCCTGAGAGCGCTCTGGACTTAATGGCAAAAATCATGCGTGATGCAGTATCAAGAGGTGCCGACTGTTTCGTGGTCAACTGCCCGATGTGCCAGATGAATATGGAATCCCAACAGGATCAATTTTGCGAAAAACATGGGATCAAGGAACGTTTGCCGGTCTATTTCATCACCGAATTGCTTGGTCTGGCTTTGGGACTGAGTAAAGAGGACCTGCAGCCGGGTGATAATTTATTCATTGATGGCATGGACTGGACGCAGCTTTGCGGGGATTCGGTTTAGTATGGATTCAGGACGTCAGCAAATAGGCTCCGTTGTAATTGTCGGGGCCGGCATCGGTGGCATGCAGGCAGCCCTGGATCTTGCGGACAGCGGCTTCATGGTCCATCTGGTCAGCAGGGATTCAGCGGTTGGCGGGACCATGGCCATGCTGGATAAGACCTTTCCCACCGGCGACTGCGCCATGTGCATGATCTCACCCAGAATGGTGGAAAACAGCCGGCATCCTAATATAAAGATCCATACCATGGCGCAGGTCACCGAGGTTTCCGGGGTAGCAGGGAACTTCACCCTTAAAATCAGCCAAAAAGCCCGTTTTGTTGATCCTCTTAAATGCACCGGCTGTGGTGTTTGTGAAAAAAAATGCCCCAAAAAAGTCCCTGGCGAATTCGACCAGGGTCTTTCGGCTCGCAAGGCCATATTCAGCCTTTTTCCCCAGGCGGTTCCCAGCACCAGGGTAATTGACCCTGATCATTGTCTTTATCTTACAAAAGGCAAATGCAGAGCCTGTGAAAAATCCTGTGATGCCAATGCTATCAATTTTGATGATACTCCCCGCGAGTTTGAGATTCATGCCGGCGCTGTGATTCTCAGTCCGGGCCTTGATGCTTATGACCCGACGATCCAGCAGGAATTGGGATATGGCAGATGGCCCAATGTTGTGACTTCTTTGCAGTTTGAGAGGATTCTTTCCGCATCAGGTCCGTTCCAGGGAGAAATTAAAAGGCCGTCAGACGGCAAGCACCCTAAAAGGATTGCCTGGATACAATGCGTGGGCTCCCGCGATCCCCATAATGCCAACCCCTGGTGTTCCTCGGTATGTTGCATGTACGCAGCCAAACAGGCGGTCATTGCCAGGGAACATGATGCCGAGATATCCCCCACGATATTTTATAATGAGCAAAGAACATTTGGCAGGGATTTTGATAAGTATGTAGACAGGGCCAGGGATGAATACGATGTCCGCTATGAGCGCGCCATGATATCAGCTGTCTATGAGGAGGCCGGGACCAGCAATCTTTTCATGCGATATGTGGACAGGCATGGACAAATGCTCGATGAAAAATTTGATATGGTTGTGCTATCTATTGGGCTGCAGCCAAGAAAAGATGCCCTGGAATTTGCAGATATATTTGATATCGGCACCGATCGGTACGGATTTCCCGAGACCTCGCGTCTGAGTCCTATCGAGTCAACCAGACCCGGTATTTTTGTGGCCGGCACATACCAGGGTCCGAAGGATATCCCTGAAACGATTGTTCAAGGAAGTGCAGCAGCAGCAGCAGCCATGGCAATCCTGGACAAAAGCAGAGGCCTTGAGGTGAAAGAGGTGCTGCTACCGCCGGAAAAGGAAACCGGCGATGAAGAGACCCGGATAGGAGTGATTGTCTGTCACTGCGGCATTAATATTTCCCAGACCGTAGATGTGGAAAAGGTTGCTGAAATTGCCACAAGCCAGCCCTCTGTGGCTCATGCCGAAACTATTATTTATGCCTGTGCACCAGACGGGCAGAAAAGAATAAAAGAACTTATCAGCGAAAAAGGGTTAAACCGGGTAATAGTTGCCTCCTGCACGCCGCGAACCCATGAACCGCTTTTTCAGGAGACGATCAGGGAAGCCGGCTTGAACAAGTATCTTTTTGAACTCGCAGATATTCGTGAGCAGTGTTCCTGGTGCCACATGGGACAGAATGATATTGCCACTGGAAAGGCCATAGACATTGTCAATATGAGTATTGCCAAGGCCAGGCTTTTACAGGAAGTCAAGTCGGAATCGGTGCCGGTAACGCATGCCGCCATGGTAATCGGAGGCGGCATTGCCGGAATGACAGCAGCCCTTTCCCTGGCCGAACAGGGCTTTGGCGTTCATATTGTCGAAAAGGCATCCCGGTTGGGCGGTCTCGCTGCGAATGTATTAAACACATTGGATGGAGACAGCATCAGGGATCTGGTGCGCCGCAAAAACCTGCAGATTGATGATCATCCGGCAATCACAGTTCATGTTGGTGTCGAAGTCAGTAAAACAGAGGGCTATGTAGGCAATTTTAAAACAACACTGACCGATGCAACCCGGATAGATCATGGTGTAATTGTCATAGCCAGCGGCGGCAGGGAATATGTGCCTACCGACTATGGTTATGGCGAATCGGATAATGTTCTCACCCAGCGGCAGCTCGAACGTCTGGTGGCAGCAAACAGGATAAGAAGCGGCGGCCGTTATACCATGATACAGTGTGTCGGATCCCGGGAAAAACCCCATAATTACTGTTCCCGGATCTGCTGCCAGGATGCCATAAAAAACGCCATTGCCATCAAGGAGAAGGACCCCAGTGCCCAGGTATTGATATTTTACCGCGACATCCGGACTTATGGCCTGCGGGAAATTTACTACGCCAAGGCCCGTGACCTGGGTGTTCGTTTTGTCAGATACGAGGTTGACAATAAACCGAAGGTAACGAGAGATGGAGAGGAATTTAAGATCAGGGTTTATGACCCGGTTTTGGAAAGAGATGTCATAGTACCAGCCGATTTTATTGTCCTTTCAACCGGCCTGCGCCCTCATCCCGGTAATGAAAAGCTGGGAGAAACCTACAAGTTGTCAACGAATGAAGACGGTTACTTCCTGGAGGCGCACGTGAAACTGCGGCCGGTTGATTTTGCCAATGAAGGGCTGTTTGTGGCGGGACTGGCACACGGACCGAAAAATATCGATGAAACTATCAGCCAGGCATTGGCTGCAGCCGGCAGGGCCGGAACGGTTCTGGCCCAGAACCAGCTCGCGGTCTCCGGCATCATTGCCAAGCACAAAAAGGACAGGTGCATGTCGTGCCTGGCCTGTTTCCGCGTCTGCCCGTTCGGTTCACCTTTTATAGATGCTGACGGCAGAGTAAGTCATAATGAGATTAAATGTACAGGCTGCGGTATCTGCGCCGGTATCTGTCCGGCAAAGGCATTTCAGGTCAACGGTTTCAGAGATGACCAGATCACGGCAATGATAGACTCTTTGACCGAGGATTGCCTGCCGCTCCATACGTCGCAAAACAGCATGGAAAAGAAAAATGACGCAAACTGCAACTGCAGCAGCTGATACGGAACCTGTGAAGACCTTTGAAACGGTAACCACAGAGAATATGCCGTCTGACTGGGAA
>JAFDCT010000222.1 GCA_019312695.1 Deltaproteobacteria bacterium
CCAAGCCCAAGCAATTTGGAGGAGATATCTAACTGCGAAGGAGCAATAGAAATGGAGCAGCCAGACCGCCCTCCATAATAAGGCAGCCCGGCTGTTTTCTTGATAAAACCCGTGGCTTTCCGTCCCTGCCTTGCGACAGGTTTGGCTTTTTCATTTATGTTTATGCTAAGTATTATTTAGCTCGATTAAATATTACCCTCACATTTGGCTTCAGTCAAATAATATAAAAAATTAAGATTACTTGCCAACATCTACAGTTTTGTCTGAAGAAATCTGACTCAATATATATCCACTGGCAATGTTGGTATTTTTAGGAGTCATTCAGTAGTTTCAAGGGATAGCAGCAAATTTGGGTTTTGATGCAAGAAAGGCAGGGCTAGGTTTGTTCGTGTTAAAATCTTTGGATGTTATTTAAATCTGACAAATCTTGTTTTATTCATGTTAAATAGATGTGTAAAGGGTTAGTTGAGATGGGCAAATTATTCATCTATGGAATTTTGGGATTTTCGCTTTTTGCTTTATCAGCAGTACTGGCTATTGCTCAGGAGTCTTCTAAAGCCATAGAAATGTCACATAATTCAAAATATATAACCCTGTTCATGGCTGGTGATGTCATGACCGGCAGGGGCATTGACCAGATCCTTCCACATCCCAGCAACCCGGTAATTTATGAGCCGTACATCAAAGATGCCAGGGACTATGTTGCCCTAGCTGAAAAGGCAAACGGGCCGATTCATACCCCGGTGGAATTCTCATATATATGGGGTATAGCACTTGAGATACTGGACAGGAAAAATCCTGATATACGACTGATCAATCTTGAAACCAGCATTACAACAAACAATGAGTTCTGGCCAGGAAAGAACATCCATTACAGGATGCATCCTGTAAATATTAGTTGCCTGACAGCTGCAAAACTAGATTACTGCTCGCTTGCAAACAACCATATACTCGACTGGCAGTATGCAGGCCTTTTTGATTCCCTGAAAACACTCAAAAAAGTAAGCATACAGTATTCAGGGGCAGGCCGCAGCCAAAAAGATGCAAGCATGCCTGCAGTGATTGACGTGCCACATAAAGGCCGGGTAATTATTTTTTCTTGGGGGCTGGAGGACAGCGGCATACTGCGAAGATGGGCAGCATCACAGGACAAACCAGGTGTCAACCTGCTACCAGACCTGTCCCCCAAAATAATCAGTAATATCAAGGCGCAAATTTCAGCGGTCAAAAAGTCTCATGATATTGTCATAGCTTCTATTCACTGGGGCAGCAATTGGGGGTATAACATACCTGCTGAGCATTCGGAGTTTGCCCATAGACTAATAGATGATGCAAAGGTAGACTTGGTTTATGGTCATTCATCGCACCATTTCAAGCCCCTAGAGGTATACAAGGGCAAACTTATCATCTACGGAGCAGGAGACTTTCTCAATGACTACGAAGGGATAAGTGGGTATGAGTCATTCAGGCCGGAACTGGCTCTGATGTACTTTGCCACCGTGGATCCTGCGAATGGAAGGTTGTCCAAATTGCAGATGGTGCCGACTGAAACCAGACGCTTCAAGAAAATCTTGGCGACAGGGGAGGATGCAAGGTGGATGCAAGAGAAACTGAATAAAACATCCAAAATATTTGGCAGTCGGGTAAATTTGCTGGGAGACAATACCCTTTCCCTGGAGATTGGAAAATACTAGCCAACTATAACCTGAATAAAAACTTGTTAGGAATGATTACTTGTTTTACTTTTCCACTTTGTTGGATTGGGGATTTTTTAACAGCGCTGGACAAAAATGAGAAAATGACAAATCCATATATTTGCCACAATCTAAACTTATTTAAGGCAGGAATCGAGTGAAAGTGTGTATTAGCAATCTTTAACTAACCCATATACCCAGATAACAAATTCCAACGCAATAAAAAAGCCTGTTTAGACCGCTCTGAGGCCGTCCTTTTTTTTGACTTAATTCTGATAGTCATTCTCAAATGCTTATATTCTAGCTTGAAAAAAAGAAGGTGGTTCATCCCACCTGGTATGTTTTGACCTCTTTTTTACATGTTAAATTTTCCCAAGGTTTTTTTGTTTGTCTCCCTCTTAGCCTTTTAGGAGAGAATTGAGGTTGAGATGCACTGGATGTGTTGATTTTTAAAAAGCTACAAAGGAAGCTATTTCCAGGGTATTGCAGTTGCTCTTTTCTTAATTTTAACCCTTTGCTATCAAGAAATAATTCATTATTTCCCCGCGACAGGAGTTAATGTCGTTTCAGTGTTTATGCCCGTAAAAGAGGTAAAAACACGTGACTGTTATTTATTGAGGATTAACCCCCATCAGCATTTTTTGCCATAATTTGATTTGCATAATTTCTAAAACAAAAGCATCTGGATAACCAGGTTTTAATGCTGTTTATTTTATCCTGCCCAAGGGTTTTTCTCCCTTGGGTTTTTTTTGTGCAAAAATCAACCTTTGGACGATTTACAGGAGAGACGCCATTTTGATAGACATAATTAAATTGAAGAAATGTGCCGTGGGGTCTATCACCTGATTTTCACCTGTAAAGGTATTGTGGGGTGCTTTGATGACCTTTGACACATTGTCTGGTGGAGGGTTGAGGTTTAAAGAACCATGGAAAATGCAGACAAGGAGGAATGGATGTTTCAATTTACAACCGAACAAAAAGTTTGCGAAGTGGGTGGCGTCAAATTTGGAGGACAACCCGGAGATTATCCGACAGTAACCTGTTCATCAATCTTTCAGAAAGGGGACAAGGTTTTTGAAGGTAAACGCAAAGAGGGGTTTGACGAGAAAAGAGCGACAGAACTTCTTCAGAACCAGGACAGGCTCTGGCAGGAAACAGGAGTGCCCGGCATGGCAGATATAGTTGCCAATACCGGTGGTGAATTCAAAACCTATATTGACTTTGTGACATCTGTCAGTGATATGCCCTTTTGTATTGACGCCTGGGTGATGAAGCCGAAACTGGAGGGGGCAGCATATTGTGCTGAGAAAGGTTTGCTGGATCGGATGTTTTACAACAGTCTTACTGTCTGGGAACAGGATCTGGAAACTGAAATACGCGAAATTGCCCAGATCGGGGTTAAACATGTGCTGCTTGTGGCCTATGACCAGGAAGACCAGATGCCGTCCGGCAGGATCACCGGGACCCAGAAACTTCTGGATGCCATTGAGAATGTCGGGGCTGAATTTGAGAGTGTCTTTGTAGATACTTCCGTGATGAACGGCCCGGCCACAGCATTATGCGGCATGGCAAATAAAATGATTAAGGAAAAATGGGGTATTCCAACCGGCAGTGCACCAAGCAACGGTTCATACATGTGGAAGCAAGCAAGAGAAAGCTGGGGCTTCAAAGGTTGGGCTGCTGCAGATGCTGCCCTGGAGTCGCTCGCCTCTTTTCTCTATCATGACATGATATTTTCCGGCCCCATGGCGGGTGCTTCAAGGGTTATGCCTGCAGTGGCAATGGCCAACGCTTTTCAGGCAACGGCGGTTTTCAGCGAGACAGGACGACTGCCTAAAGATAAGAATCATCCGCTTTATAAACTGTTTCCCGAATTTGTGGAACAACTGAAAACTTCACTTTAGATTTCTGCAAAAGGCGGGGAGAGAACTGTCGTAATGGTCAGGAATAAAGAAAACAGCTGTGAAACCGGCAGCATTGAAAATGCTACATATGATCCCGTTCAAGCACGCGTAGCTTCAGGCAAAGCGCCTGTTCTTGTTGAAATAATCTGTGAGCGTGTCCATTGCGTGCTCTACGACTATGCCATTAATACCGTGGATATGATTGTGGATGTATTTGGAGACATGATTGATATCCAGACGGTGATAAGACAGGGTGACAGGAAGAATGCCCAGCGCTTCCTCGATTTGTGTGCCAGAGCAGGAAAGATGCTGCCTGTGCCGACCATTCTCATAAACGGTGAGGTGGCGTTTACAAGTGTTCCGCATCCCAACGAACTTGAAGATGCCATCAGGACCGTATTGGTCCAGAAAGGTTTTTTGCCGGAAAAAAAATAATCTAACATTCAATCGAAGAAAATATTCATTTAATTGGAGGAGTTATGGCAGAACTAACAGGTAAAGAGAGGGTTGTGAAACTATTCAAAAAAGAGCCGATTGACAGGATGCCGTGTTTCAGCGGCCAGGGCGCGGTTACCATTCAGGCTATTGAAAAAATGGGGACACAGTTTGCGAAAGTCCACAATGATGCCGAGTTGATGGCCGGTGCAGCGCTCACTTCCGCCAGAATGTGGGGATTGGACGCGGTTGTTGTCCCTTTTGACATGGCGACCGTGGCTGAGGCCATGGGAAGGGGCGTTTCATTATATGATAACGTCGAGGGAATTATTTATCCGACTGTTCCCAACAAGTGGAAGGATTTGGACGAGATTGACATTCCGAGCGATTTTATGGGCAAAGGCAGAATGCCGGTGGTCGACAAGGCCTTTGGGGTCCTTAAAAAAGATGCACCGGATCTGGCCGTAGGTGCCTGGGTCCTCGGACCATTCACGCTGGCAGGACAGATAATGGAGCTTGATATCCTGTTGAAAGGCTTGAAAAAGAAAGCGGACCAGATTGAAGCCTTTCTGGGCCAGGTGACCCAGGTTACCATTGATTTGGCCAAACATTATGAAAGTCTCGGGATCGATTTTATCACTGTGAGAGAAATGGGATCAGGGACCGATCTTCTGTCTCCGCGCATGTGGAAAACTCTCATCCAGCCTAATCTTACCAAGGTATTTGATGCCATAACGATTCCA
>JAFDCT010000223.1 GCA_019312695.1 Deltaproteobacteria bacterium
CAAGAGAAGAGATAAGAAAGCGGCACCCTTTGTCAAACCAGAAAAAAACTTGACACATTCTTCCCCGGCATGGTATCCAATCACCTCTTTCCAACAATGACCTTTGACAACAGCAACGTGGGGCTATAGCTCAGCTGGGAGAGCGCTTGAATGGCATTCAAGAGGTCAGCGGTTCGATCCCGCTTAGCTCCACCAATAAAATTTTTAATTAACTGGTGGCGGATTCTTAAAAATGTGTCTGCTATCGCATTTCAAATATTTTTGCTGGTTGGGAAAATATCCTAAACGGTCAGCCTGTTAAAATAGACTATACGCTGGACTGTCAATAAAAACAGTTCCATTTATTTATTCACCTTCCCTTTAATGTTTATTTCACACAATTATTGCCTTGCCCAATACCCTTCATTAGTATATTTATTCGAGGAAATAGAAGGGGGTTTGCCTATTGCCGGATTTGGAGTTATAATTTTAAGCAATTTGCAACCGGCGAGATAACCATCCGGCACCCTCACCGTCAAACCCCGTAACTCACTGAGACAGAAAGGCAAAAAAATGTCCGCTAAATCTCTTGCAAATATTATAATTATAACGCTTTTATCTATTCTGCCGCTATTAAACAGCTGCAGCAGCCAGCCAGAAACACCGCCGGAAAAAAGTAGCGTTTCCCCCCAAAAGAAATTTTACCTGGGACTTATACCGGAACAGGATCTGTTCAGCCAGAAAGAGCGATATACTCCGCTTGCCCGCTACCTCTCTAAAAAGGCCGGGTTGGATATAGAGATCAAGATTCTTTCCCGCTACGGCAATATTATTGATAATTTTATCTCAGGTCAGCTGGATGCTGCTTTTTTCGGGAGCTTTACTGGTGCCCTGGCAATCAGTAAACTAGGAGTGGAACCGCTTGCCCGACCATTATGGCAAGACAATACCTCCACATATTACGGTATGGTCTTTGTCAGGAAAGACAGCTCCATAAAAAGCGGGCAGGATATGAAAGGCAAGCGGTTTGCTTTTGTGGACAAGGCTACGACTGCCGGCTGGCTCCTGCCCCTGCACTATTTTCATGAGATCGGCATCAAGGATTACGGGAAGTGGTTTGCTGAAACATATTTTACCGGAACCCACGAGGATGCCATCAGGGATGTTCTTGACGGCAAGGCCGATATCGGCGCTGCTAAGAATACGGTCTTTTATCGGCTTGCTGCGAAAGAAAGCAGAATATCAGCCGAACTGCAGATCCTGGCAACATCTCCACCGGTTCCTTCCAATACTTTGTCGGTGCGGAAAGACCTGGACAACTCCTTAAAATTAAAACTGAAAAACATACTGCTCCACATGCATGAAGATAAACACGGCAAAGAAATACTGGACAAATTCGGGGCTAAAATGTTCATTGAAACCACGCAGCAGGACTATGAACCTGTTTTCACCTATGCCAACGAGATAAAACTGGATCTCAAGAAGTATGATTACCGGAATATTTAATGCCCGCGCCCGCAATTGCCTCTGTGTAAAATTTAACCTCATTTCTGACTGCTATTACGGCTGATGCAGCCTTTACAGATGCGGCCATTCTAGAGACTTTTTCCTCATATGAAAAAGAAAATTTACTTCGTCATGTTCCTTCTTATCCTCTGTTTTCTGGCGGGTGGATTATATATATCAAAATCGATACATGAGGTAACAGACAAACTCGAGACCATCATCACCCTCAATAAAGTCGAATTTCTGCGGGAAACTTTGCTGAACAAAATGGTCGTGGTACAGGCTGACCTGCTTCTCAAGGATACTCCGCATGCCAGACAGGTTGACACCTTTGTCCAGCATGTGGAGGAAATGCAGCAGGCGGCAAATCAGTGTTCCAATTGTCATCACCAGGAAGAAGTGAAACAACGCATCACCCATTTTCAGCAAATGATCGATCAATATACAAAAAAACTGAGCCGGATCTATACCCTGAGAGCAAATGCCGCAAGATTAAAAAAAGAGAAGCAGAGCGCCTTTGACCTTGGCCAGACAACGTTGGAGCTCGTCAACAAGATTGTCATAACATCGCAACACAAAACATCGCAAAGAATTCAGCAGGCCCGTTTTAACATTCACAATTCAGAGATGTTGCTTTATAGCCTCATGATCATCGGGCCGTTTATCATTATTTTTACAACGTATTATTTTCTCAGAAATTTCAGTGGATCTGTCCTGGCGCTCACCAATGCCACCAGTAAAATAAAAGAGGGCCACCTGTCCTTTCAGATAAAAAATAACCTGAAAGACGAATTTCGTGTACTGGCTGATTCTTTCAATGAAATGGCAGTTTCCATAACAGAGCATGAAAAGACAATCAAACAGGCTGAAAGGCTGGCTGCTGTTGGTGAGCTTGCCGCCGGGCTGGCGCATGAAATAAAAAATCCCCTGGCAGGCATAAAGGTCTCCATTGAGGTGCTGAAAAACGACCTGGACCTTGAGCAGGAGGAGAAAGAAATCTTTTTAAGAGTCATCAATGAGATTTACAGAATAGAGTCATTGCTTAAAAATCTGCTCAATTATGCCAGGCCGGCGAAACCCCAACTTGATTTTATCAATCTGCACGAAACCTTGGACACAATGATTAAAGCCTCTGAAATGTCACTCAAAAGTCCCAGCAGCAAATCCGAATTGCTTAAGGATATTAAATTTGTTAAAGACTTTGATTCAGATATGCCGCTGATCTGTGTCGATGGGGGCCAGTTCAAACAGGTAGCCCTGAACCTTATATTAAACGGGATAGACGCCATAGCTGAAAAGGGAACAATAACCATAAAAACAGCGAGTTCTTCTAAGGATTCTATAGAGATAATGATATCCGACACGGGTAATGGTATTGACCAAAAGGACCTCAAGATGGTATTTAATCCATTCTTTACAAACAAAGCGAAAGGAACCGGCTTGGGCTTGGCAATCACTAAACGCCTGATCGAGCAGCATAAAGGTTCCATAGATGTCGTCAACAACCGGGAAGGCGGGGCAACCTTTATTATCACGTTGCCTGTAAAACAGGAAAACGGGTGGTGTAAAACATGAAAATAAAAGGCAGGATTTTTCTTCTTGATGATGACGAACTCATCATTACCATGCTTGACAGGGCTCTCAAGAAAGAAGGATTTGAAACCCAGCTGCAGACAACCGGCCAGAATATTATCGAAAATATTGAAGAATGGCACCCCGATCTTGTCATGCTGGATATTCACCTGGGTGAAGACAAGGACGGCCTTGATATCCTGCATGATATCAAGCAGAATGAAATTGATACACAGGTCGTGATGCTGACGGGGGATGATACTGCTGAATCTGCAATAAAGGCCATGAAAATAGGGGCAGCAGATTACCTGACCAAGCCTTTTAATGTTGACGAAGTCATCATGGTCATCAAAGGCATTCTGGAAAAAGCCAAACTCAGGGAAGAGGTAAAATATTTCAGAAAGTCACGTATGGATTTCACCCATGATGAAATGGTGGGCAAATCCCCGGCCATAAAAGAAGTAATAGATAACGCAAAAAAAATAGCCACCGCCGGAGTCCCGACCATACTTATTACCGGTGAGTCCGGGACGGGCAAGGAAGTTCTGGCCCGCTATATCCATCACTGGATGCATCAGAAAGAAGAGGAGGAGGTTGAAAGTGTGCCGTTTATAGCAGTTAACTGTACGGCTCTGCCTGACAACCTGATTGAGAGCGAACTTTTCGGCCATACCAAGTGGGCTTTTACCGATGCCAAAACAGATAAAAAAGGTATGTTTGAACTGGCCGACGGCGGCACCATTCTGCTTGATGAAATAGGCGACATGCGGGCCGATCTCCAGAGCAAATTTCTGCGGGTGCTTGAAAACAGAAAGATCCGCCGCCTAGGCGGCAAGGTCGATCTCCCTGTTGATGTGAGCGTTATCGCCACAACAAACAGGGACCTCAAACAGGCAGTATCCACCAAGGACTTCCGGGAGGACCTTTTTTTCCGTTTAACCTCCTTTGCACTCAATCTGCCGCCGCTGCGTGAAAGACATGAAGACATTGTCATGCTGGCCCGATACTTCCTGAATCAATTCTGTCTGAAATATGGTAAACCGGAGATCAAGGGTTTTACTCCCGAGGCTGAAAAATCACTGGCCGCTCATAAGTGGCCGGGAAATGTACGGGAGTTGAAAAATGTTGTGGAACGCTGTGTTGTCCTGGTAAGCAGCGATTTTATCGGGCCGGGACACCTGCCTCTGGAATTTAGCGAAGGACATGCTTTTCCGTTTGTCGAAAGACGCAAAGAAGCACGGATCATCCTGCCTGAACAGGGTATTTCTCTGGAGGATGTGGAGAAGGATCTGATCAAGCAGGCTCTAGAAAAAACTGGCAGCAACCAGACCAAGGCGGCTAAACTGCTGAATATATCCTACGACACCATGCGTTATCAGGTGAAGAAATTCGGCTTAATGTGAGCTCAAACGTTTGATATGAAGTGAGCAAACAGGATATACTATATTATACCGGGTGTCTTAAATCAGGCAAACCGGACCCCTACCCGACAATTTTCTTCATCGTCCATTTTACTCCAGACAACCACCCCGGTTCTGTTGTCAACTTTCTCATCAAAACCGATTACCTGCGATTCCTTCAAGGGGTAGTGGATCAGGAACCCTATACCGCTGTCGCTGATATCAACCGCCTGTGCCTCAAGTGTCTTACGGGTATAGTTTCCCTGGTCAATGATGCTCATCTGAAAAAATATGTTTTCCGTAAAAGGTGCTCTTGGTTTTTTTCTTGATTTTTTTTCAAAACCATTGGCGGCAAACTGAAAATCGGTTTGAAAATTTTCTTTGCCTTTAAGGGCTTGCTGTACCACATCCGTGATATCGCACAGGTCAAACGGCTTGGAAATAAAGTGGCTGGCTCCGTTGGCAATGGCCTTGTTATTATTTTCACTTAACTTGTCAGAGTCAAAATGGCTGGCAGTCATGATTACAACTCTGATTTCGGGGCACATATCCTTGGTAATTTTCATCAGCTCCAGGCCGTTCAGGTCAGGGAGATTAACATCGAGCAGACACAGGTCATATGGGCAAAAGGAGAGTTTTTCAATTGCCTGTGCCGCCGTACTTGCAGTTACAACCTCATAGCCATCATTTCTCAGAATTTTTTCCAGGGCATATAATATGAGTTGGTCATCATCAACTACAAGGATATAGTGTTTCACTTTTACCTCGAGAACAAAAGTCTATTTAAATCAAACAAAATGTTAAAATTTTAACGGATAGACATACTTAACTCATATTGAATAGCAAAAACCAGACCATGATAGCTTTTAAGAAGATTTATTTATGAAAATCTCTTTGATAACAAGATGATAGAGGTAGCCGACTGAAATTGTCGGTCAGGGATAATACAATCCTGACCCGGAAATTGATAAAATAAACAGGAATTTTACCGAATGACTTGTGGTTATTTTGCTAAAATTTTTTTTTTACTTAATCTAACAATGCAATCGACGTGCCAGCCCCTGTGGATTTAAAGGGCCGCCTATCCGTGAAATCTTTGCGGGCCTGAAAAAAAGGCGGAAAGTTAAGATAATTGCCTGTGGGCAGAAGCATTCAGCTGGTTCCCGGTTTGGCCAAATGACCAAAAAAATTACCAACCTCAACGGGTTTTTACCCTACTCGAAATTTTTTGCGCCGCCCGAACTACATTATATAGAAGTAGGTTTATCCAACCCATCAGGCCTGGGTATTCAGCTTGCCTCTGTAATAAAGAAACCCTTTACAAGGAAGACTTTGTTCGATTAAAGTTACATATGACAGAGTAAACAGACTCATGCAAAACCATACTCAAGCACAATATAAAAAATAACTTTGGGGATGGCTTAAAAGGTTTTTCTCAAAGGACAAGCCTCTGCAGGCAAATCTGGAATTGGCCTTCTTCTTGCCTCAGGGGCTTTTCTTCTCATTCTCCACATGGAAAAAATTATGACTGCCGCAAAACAGAAAAGCAAAGCTGAAAACAGTGTTGACCAGGCTGCCCGCCCGGTCAGTGATGAGGCTATTCTCAAAGTGGCCAAAGAGGTTGTTGTTAAGTTCATCGAGGTTGGCCGTCTGTCACCGGCAAACTTTGATGAAACCTTTCAAAGTATTTATAAAACTGTGCAAGACGCTGTACGCTCCTAACCTTTTTCCAGTTTATCGGTGAATCTTCTATCTGCCCTCAATCGCTTCCCTCATCAGGTACGCCATATTCATATCATGGGTATCTGCGGCACCGGCATGGGTTCCCTGGCCGGCATGCTGAAGGATTCCGGTTATACTGTCACCGGCTCCGATGAAAACATCTATCCTCCCATGAGCGACTTTCTGGCTGCCTGCAATATAGAGATAAAAAACGGTTATGCCGCTGAGAATCTTGCTCCCCGGCCCGACCTGGTTGTGGTGGGGAATACCATACGCAAAACAAATCCTGAAGCCCTGGCCCTGGCGGAGCTTAACCTCCATTATGTCTCTTTTCCCCAAGCCCTGGGCCATTACTTTCTTACCGGTAAGACTTCACTTGTGGTAACGGGCACCCACGGCAAGACCACCACCTCATCCCTCCTGGCCACACTGCTGCACAAGGCCAACCTGACACCGGGATTCATGGTGGGCGGCCTAGTACAGGCCTTCGGCCGCAATTACAACCTTGGCAGCAGTCCCTATTTTGTCGTGGAAGGGGATGAATACGACACCGCCTTTTTTGACAAGGGGCCGAAATTCTTGCACTACCAGCCCCATACTGCCATTGTCACCTCAATCGAATTTGATCATGCCGATATATTTGCAGACCTTGAGGCTATCAAGGACGCCTTTGCCCGCCTGATGGCCATCATGCCGGAAGACGGCTGTGTTGTTGCCTGCTTTGACAGCCCGGTGGTCAAGGATATAACTGCCAGAGCAGCATGCAGGGTTATTGGTTACGGCCTGGATCAGGAATCGGAGTGGACCATCAGGAATCTTAATGTAAAACCGGAGGGCACCTTTTTTGATGTTGTACATAAAGGCGAGTTCTACAGCTCATGCAAAAGCCCGATGCCGGGACGTCATAACGCCTTGAATGGATTGGCGGTCATTGCGGTTCTCGATCGTCTCGGTCTGGCCAAAGAAGATATTGTGGCCGGGCTTTCCGGTTTTGAAGGGGTTCGCAGACGCCAGGAAGTCCGGGGCGTGGTAAACGATATCACGGTTATCGATGATTTTGCCCACCATCCCACCGCAGTCCGGGAAACCCTGGCTGCTTTGAGGCAGGCCTATGACGGCCAGAGGCTGGTGGCTGTTTTTGAACCGCGCACCAACTCCAGCAGACGCCGGATCTTCCAGCAGGATTATGTCTCATCTTTCGACCGGGCAGACCTGGTACTTGTGCGGGAACCGGTCCCCCTCAAGGATTTTCCAACAGATCAGCTCTTTTCTTCACAACAGCTTGCTTCTGATCTCAGAGCCCGAAACATTGATGCGCTTTCATTTTCCGACACCGACACTATTTTGGCCCACTTGCAGGATACACTGCGGCCAGGTGATGTGGTGGCCATCCTTTCCAACGGCGGTTTTGATAATATACACATGCGGCTGCTGGAAATATTGGGTAAATGAGAAGGACTGAGGGATAAGGGAGGAGGGAAGAGAGAAAATATGAGGCTCAGGAATAGTTCCGGGCCAGCCACTCCCGGTAATCCTCCCCCATGACATTTTCGCACCAGTCCATATTTTTCAGGTACCAGGCAACAGTTTTCCGCAAACCTGATGCAAAGGACTCAACCGGTTCATATCCAAGTTCCTGCCTTATTTTGGAGGCATCAATGGCATACCGCCGGTCATGGCCCGGACGGTCCTTGACATGCGTGACTAGAGAAGAGTATGGCTGCGTCTTCGGGACTGAGGGCTGAGGATTGAGTTCATCCAGAATTGCGCACAAGGTGTTTACCACTTCCAGGTTCGTTTTTTCGCAGTTCCCGCCGATATTATACGTTTCTCCTAATCTGCCTTTTTTTAGGATCAGGTCAATTCCCCGGCAGTGGTCTTCAACATAAAGCCAGTCCCTGATATTGAGGCCGTCGCCATAAATGGGCAGCTGCTTGCCGGCAAGACAATTGAGAATGAGCAGGGGAATCAGTTTTTCCGGGTGCTGATAGGGCCCGTAATTGTTTGAGCAGTTGCTGATGGTCATGGGCAGCCCGTAGGTCTTGTAATAGGCCCTGACCAGAAAGTCCGAACCCGCCTTGCTGGCAGCATAGGGTGAATTCGGGGCATAGGGTGTTGTCTCGGAGAAACCTGGGTCGTCCTGCCCCAGGGAGCCGTAAACTTCATCGGTTGAAATATGGTGAAAACGAAATTTCGAGGACCAGGGACCGGGGACTGATGACTGAGTGTCCAGCCAAACTTTCTTGGCAGCCTTGAGCAGGGTATGGGTGCCTGTGACATTCGTATCCACAAAGGCATCCGGCCCGTGGATGGAGCGGTCAACATGCGATTCTGCCGCAAAGTGCACTATGGTATCTATCTCCTGATCCTGCAGGAGGTTCTGTACAAGGTCATAATCCCTGATATCCCCATGCACGAAAAGAAAGCCGGTATGACTTTTAATGAGTTCAAGATTACCCCTGTTGCCCGCATAGGTCAGGGCATCAAGCACTACCACTCGGTCTTCCGGATAGTTTTTAATCCAGTAGTGAACGAAGTTTGCACCGATAAACCCGGCACCGCCAGTTATAAGGAGTGAAGAGTGACGGGGGAGCATTGAGGACTGAGAACTGTTTTGTTCGGACTCTATTGTTTGAGACATCAGAACACCTCCATCTGGAAACAAGACTGAGATGTCATGAGGAAGGACTCAGGTATGGGGGCTGAGGGATGAATGCTTAAGTAAAAGGGCTGAGAAATCATTTTTTTTCTTCCTTGTGCTTTTTAACTGTGGAACGCAACCCACCGATTATTTGAGAAATTTCCATAGTGAGTACTTTTAATGAAACAAACTTTTCATTTGATATATAGCCGATATCGTATGAACAGTAAGTTGCGGACTGACTTCTGCACATGAACCTTTGGCAATGACCAGTGCTGATGAAATTCAGCTCTACCAGCCCGATCAAACCCTTTAGCAATGTTTGACATGGTTGAAACAGAGGCACGTTGAATCTGGCTTTTAAGACCAAAATTTTTTTCGAATTTACTCCACGTCATTATATCATAAATTTTCTTAGTAAGTTCTCTTGCATTTTGCCAAGCTATGAGATCTTCAAATTTAGTAATCTTTTTCATGAGTTCTCATAAACTTATGTCTTAAGCCTCATCACAGGCGTCAAGTTTTTAAACCTCAGTCCTCAGTCCTTTTTTCAACTCACCCAGCATTTTCCTGAGTGACGTCCGCCAGTGTTCGGCTGCGTAACCCAAAATCTGCCAGGTTGCAGTCTTATCAAGAACACTGTAAGCGGGGCGCCTTGCAGGAGTGTGATAATCGGAGGTTCGAATCGGCTTGATCGGAATAGCTTTTTCCAGCATTCCCAGCTGGAGTGCCTCTTCCTGGATTGCCACGGCAAAATCATACCAGCTGGCAACGCCGGCATCTGTCCAGTGATAGATGCCCGGGACATTTGCCATGTCTGCCAGATAATAAATTGCCCTGGCCAAATCTCTGGTCCAGGTAGGGGTGCCTACCTGGTCTGCAACAACGCCGATCTCATCCCTTTCTGCCATGAGTTTCAGCATGGTCTTGACAAAATTGCTGCCATGGCAAGAATAAAGCCATCCTGTACGCAGGACGAGGGCCGTGTTCATGGTTTCGGCCAATACTTTCTTTTCCCCCTGCAGCTTGCTGGCCCCGTATACGCTGAGTGGATTCGGGCTGTCATGCGGCAGATAGGGCTGCGACTTAGAGCCGTCAAAAACAAAATCCGTTGAAATATGAATGAAGCGGGCCTGGTAATCTGCTGCAGCTCCGGCAATATTTGCCGCCCCGTCCGTATTCACAGCAAAGGCTTTTTCTTTTTCCTTTTCAGCTTTATCAACCGC
Organism: Deltaproteobacteria bacterium; assembly: GCA_019312695.1. Classification (GTDB taxonomy): domain Bacteria; phylum Desulfobacterota; class Desulfobulbia; order Desulfobulbales; family BM004; genus BM004. The sequence goes on from JAFDCT010000223.1 coordinate 10,047, forward strand.
AGTATAGGCTGCAGCATTGATCACCAGAGCAGGCCGGTGTTGCTGAACAGCTGCCGTGACTGCGCCACTGTCAGTGATATCGAGCTCCGCCCGGCCGAGCGCGATCAGCTGCCATCCCTCCGGTCTGGCTCGCTGCAGTTCCCAGCCGAGCTGGCCGTTTGCGCCTGTAATTAATGCTTTCATCATTATTAATGGAGGACTATGAGTTAAAGACTGAAGACTGCGTATTTCTTAAAAAAATCTTTTACTTAACCCTAAGTCCTGAACCCGCAGTCCTGTTTCTAATAACATTCCGCATCCTTAAACAAAGCGGCTGCCTCATCCTTGGGAGCAAGGATTGGGGGTTTACCCTCAACAAGAGGCCAGTTGATGCCCAGGCCAGGGTCATCCCAGCGGATTGCCCTTTCATATTCAGGGGCGTAAAAATCAGTGCATTTGTAAAAGAAGTCAGCCTGCGGGCTGGTGACATAGAAGCCATGGGCAAACCCCGGAGGCACCCACAGCATCTTTTTGTTCTCCCCGCTGAGATGTATGCCGACCCACTGTCCGAAGGTGGCGGATTTTTTGCGCAGGTCAACAACAACATCAAAGACCTCGCCGCTCAACACCCGTACCAGCTTGCCCTGGGGTTTTGTCACCTGGTAGTGCAGCCCCCGCAGTATGCCCTGGGCCGAACGGCTGTGGTTGTCCTGGACAAAATCCGCTTCTATGCCGCCGGCGGCAAACTTTTCAGCATGCCAGGTTTCCATGAAAAAACCGCGGTTATCACCAAATACCTCCGGTTCGATCACTATGACATCAGCTATTTTTGTCGGGATAAATTTCATTTTTTTTCATCAAAAGTCAGATAACTGGAAGGTCTTATAGTATTAAATTTAAAATTCTAAATTTTGATTCTTATTCACTTCCACTTCTCGGCCTCGATAAGGAGCAGAAGGTACTGACCGTAATTGTTTTTCGCCAGCGGCTCGGCAATTTGCCTTACCTGTTCCACGGTTATATAACCCAACCGGTAGGCGATCTCTTCCAGGCAGGCGATCTTAAGGCCCTGGCGGTCTTCCACCACCTTGATAAAGTTAGCCGCATCAAGCAGGGATTCGTGGGTGCCGGTATCAAGCCAGGCCGCACCGCGGCCTATGAGTTCAACATGCAGATCCCCCCTCTCCAGGTAGGCCTTGTTGACATCCGTTATTTCCAGTTCACCCCGGGGTGAGGGTTTGATCGTTTTGGCGATCTGCACCACATCGTTGTCATAGAAATAGAGGCCCGTTACTGCATAATTCGATTTGGGCACTGCCGGTTTTTCCTCAATGTCAAGCACCTTGCCGCTCTCATCAAAACTTATGACACCGTAGCGCTCAGGACTCCTGACATAGTAGCCGAATATTGTTGCTCCCTTTGCTCTTTTAGAGGCATCCTGGATCTGCTCGGGCAGGCCATGCCCGAAAAAAATATTATCTCCCAGGATCAGACATACCAGGTCGGAACCTATAAAGGTTTCGCCGATGATAAAGGCCTGGGCCAGCCCCTTTGGTTCATGCTGGATAGCATATTGCAGGGAAATGCCCCACTGGGAGCCGTCATTCAGCAATCTTTTAAACTGGTCCCGGTCTTCCGGCGTGGTAATGATCAGAATATCCTTTATGCCGGCCAGCATGAGTACAGCAATGGGATAGTAGATCATGGGCTTGTCGTACACCGGCATGAGCTGCTTGCTCACCGAACGCGTGATTGGATAGAGTCTGGTGCCGGAGCCACCGGCCAGTATGATGCCTTTCATTGGTTTTCCCGTTGCTGAGTAATATTATATATCCCAATACATTTAATAACTATTATAAACGAGCTGCACAGCTAGCTAACAAACCATAGTTATCCTAGTTGATTAAACTAGAGTTTTTACTTCTTACCCGGTTTTTGCGACGATGGCAATAGCGGGTAATGACTGAGGTGTGAGGGCTGAGAAAAAGAGTAATAATTTGACGGTTATCCCCGCGCATCAAAGGGATGCCTCATACTCCTCCAGGGGCTTATGGCTGTATTTGTTCATGGTATCTAGGAGAACATCCGGGGCCTCCAGAAACTCTCCGGCAGGCTGCGAAGTTCCACGCAGATCCTCATTAAAGGTCGTAATGAGATTGAAGTGCTTCCAGCGGATGAGATAATAGTAAATGATACTGGTCAACTCTGTAAAAACGGTTATCTCAGGCTCATTATCCCTGTAGCTTGACCGTTCCAGTTTGCCGACGGACAGCGTCTGAATTTCATAAAAACTCTTCATGAACTGCATTTCCGCCGGCAGCCTGATCTCAACTCCTAGGCGGCCAAGCCGCTTAATCAGCCACTTGAGGAAACCCCGGCCTGTTTTGGCTAAAGGGTACGGGACATAGATCTCCCGCGGTGCCTTGACATCAAGGTAGGACTTAATGGCCTTGATGATCGCCACCAGTTCCACGGGCTCTCTATCAACAAAATTATAGGTCTGCCCGGAGAACTCATCCCGTTTCTCAAGTATATAGTTTACAAACGCGGGGATCTTCTTGGTATTGGTATAGGAATGAAATACGCCCGGCTTGCTGAGCATGAACGGCATGGCCTGATCGGCAATGGAAAAAAGCAGCCGCTGGAATCCCTGGATCTTGTGGTCATGCTTGCCGTAAACCACAGCCAGCCGGATGATGGTATAGTCAAGCCCCTGGGTCTCATGCATGTATTCCAGGGTTTTTTCCGCCATCAGTTTTGATTTAGCATAATTGGACAGCCTGGGGTTGAGTTCCAGGCGATCTTCCTCAGTAAGGTTTTCACCCATGGGCAATACTGCGGCAGAGCTAAAATGGATATAGGGAATTTTCTGCTGCATGGCCATTTTGGCCAGTCTTACAGCCCCGAGGTAATTAATTTCGTAGGCAAGCTGGGCATCACTGTCCAATGGGGCTATGGCACAGTTGACAATAAAATCGGGCTGGTATTTTTCAAAATAACTTCTTATATCCCTGGGCTGGCGCAGACTCAGCCTTTTACTGTTGGGGCCGAGAACCTCTATGTCGCCTACCTTGTTGCTGAAATAATGCATCAGGGCCCCGCCTATAAGGCCTGAACTACCGATGATAATGCCAAGTCTCTTGGTTGTGATGTCTAGCCGGGAGGATGTATCCTTGAGCCGGGTGAGCAGCTTGTTATTGCTCTCCAGGGCTTTGCCCTCTTCATTATGGACCTTGTTGTAGAAGTCGCAGCGCCTGCAGGCCACCTGCTTACGGGCAAACGAGCCCTGCACGGTGCCGCCGCAGAAGGTGCCGGCCACAACCCAGCAGGCCCTGCCTGAATTTATGCCGCCATGGACCGTGTCCAATCTTTTTTCGCTGGCAGCGGGGCAGACGCCCAATTGTTTGGTCTTGGCGCCTTTCGGACCCCGGCCGCACTTCATGAATTCCCAGCAGTTGAGCTTTTTCTCAGTCATACCTTATAGATAAACAGGCTTTTTAATTCTTCTACAAATTCAAAATGTTTGTTCTGCATAGTTTTAAAATTTTCTTAATTACAAGTTATATCAACTGGATGAAATTAACAACCACACTTTGAATGTGTAACATGATGTATAGCTAAAATGTTACAGGTCACAACATGAATGAAACGTATTTTCTGTTGTTTAGCCATCGCACACAGCCGAGTACCGTAAAAGAGACCAAAACAGGAGTTTGACATGTTTGAGTACCCTTAGGGTCCGAGTTTTCAAACTCCCGGTCATTTTGAGGAACGCAGGATAGTTCCGCATTACGGAACCAAGTGATTGGCTGCTCTTTTTGGTTCATTTTTAGGCAAGCTGTCAATCATCAGCAGTTTTGTATGCTGATA
>JAFDCT010000224.1 GCA_019312695.1 Deltaproteobacteria bacterium
ACCGGAGTAACTTTTGTTTCGAATTCAGACATTAAATATAATGAACTTGGCTTCTCTGGGTCGCAAAAATTTGAGTATGGTGCAGGATATAGTTTTGGTTTAGCTTTTGGAAATATAATGGAGCCGGTAAGGCTTGAAGGTGAAGTTTCATACAGACATAATGAATTTGAAAGTGTAGATGGAATTTTCATTCCAAGCGGTTATTTTATAGAAACTAGCCAACAGAACTTCATGTTTAACGGCTATTATGATTTTAATTCCATTAGTTCTTTGACACCTTATCTGACAGCTGGGGCTGGTTTTTCAAGGGTTGAGGCAGATGTAAATTTGGTACCAATTTACGATGAATTTGATGATGCGCTCTTTGCTTATCAGATTGGAGCAGGTGTGGGATATGTAATACGTGAAATAATGACATTGGATTTTAGATACCGCTTTCTGAGTGCTGTCGATCCTGAGTATAGTTATCCGGGGGGAACGGTAGAAGCTGAAATCTTCAGTCATAAGTTAACTATTGGGGTCCATATGGCCTTTTAATTTATTATAAAAAAACATTTTATTATCATGTAAAGGGGCATAAGCGTCTTACGACAACTGTCTACCAACCCAGAGTCAGCAGCACCCGCCCTAAAAGTTAACATTGCCAGTGCACATCTTAACTGGTAATTTTTCATCTTAAACTCAACATTGTGGCAAAACATCTACACTTTACTTATATCCGCCTTCCTAACACATCGTGACACTTGCTTTTAAGTGCCCCTTTCCAATAATTCAAATTTATTGACTGGGAGGGCTACTAGGGGAAAAATGTATAATAACAAAAAAGTCATAGTGGTTATGCCTGCATATAATGCCGCCAAGACTTTGCACCGCACATATGACGAGGTGATGGCTCAGGGTGTTGTGGACCTGGTGGTCGTGGTGGATGATGGCAGCCAGGATGATACAGTTTCAGTTGCCAGGACTCTACCTCAAACGATTGTACACGTGCATGAGAAAAACAGGGGGTATGGAGCAAACCAGAAGAGCTGTTACAGGCTGGCTCTTGAAGCAGGGGGCGATATCATTATAATGATTCACCCAGACTATCAATATACCCCGATGTTGATACCTGCCATGGCTTCAATGATCGGCAACGGGCTGTATCAATGCGTCCTGGGTTCCCGAATTCTGGGGGGCTATGCTTTGGAAGGGGGTATGCCGGTATGGAAGTACGTGGCTAACCGGGCCTTGACCTTAGTGGAAAATATATTGTTGGGAGCAAAGCTCTCGGAGTACCATACTGGCTACCGGGCATTTTCAGGCGAACTTATAAGGCAGCTACCGCTAGTGGAAAATTCTGATGATTTTGTTTTTGACAATCAGATGCTGGCACAGATTTTGTGGTTCAACTACTTGGTGGCTGAGATTAGTTGTCCAACCAAATACTTTGCTGAAGCCTCTTCAATCAACTTAAGGCGTAGCATAAAATACGGTTTCGGCTGCCTGGGGACCGGCCTTGCCTTTCGTCTGGCCCGATGGAACATCATCAAGTCCCGAAAGTTTCCTGTGAAAAACTGAATGCCACCGGCTATAGCCGTCATCCGATTTTTCCCAGCTGGTAAATTTTATTTATGTTGAATTGTTGCAGGGGGTTAGACTGTTTTTCGCTGACTGAAAAACTGAAGACTATACCTACAGGGCCTTTAAGGAAAAACTTAACCTTACAGGAAATTTTACCGATTACCTTTATACCGGTAAACTGAAATATGGTATTGGTCAATTTTGCCTGTCAGGACGTATAGCTTGTCACCACTTGTCATCAGGTCAATGGGGCTTTTTGCCTGAAGCGGGAGGTTGGCAGAAGGTTGCGGGCTGACTAACATCTGCCCACTGCGGTCAAAAACTCGGATTACATTGCTCTCAGGATCCCCTATAAAAATCCTTCCCTGTTCATCGACAGCTATCTGGCTGCCGCTACCATATAGCTGGCTGCCGGTGCTAATGCTACCACTGCCGACAAATAATTCAGATTTAAAAGAGAGATTTGGGGTGAGCCTGATTATTTTAGCCCCGGCGGTGAGCAGGTGGATGGTGCCGTTTTCAGCGACAGCCATGGTTACCAACTCAGGGTGTGGTGATGCTTCATCAGTCGGGGGAAAAATTCCGCTGACCTTTAATTGCCCAGCTTGGTCTGGGGAGAGACGGCGGAGCATTTTATTGGATAGCAGATAGATTTCACCGGCTGGATTGATAGCCATCTCTTTGGGACTGAAAGGGAGCACACCCAGTTTTTCACCCCTCATGGTGTAACGTTCAATGCCTTTGCCGGCAGCTGGCTTGAGAACATAAATACCACCAGCCTGGTCGTACATTGCCATTCGTGACGTATTGTCACCGGTAGAAAATGAGTAAATCTGGCTTCCGTCATCCTTGAGAACGGTGACTCTGCGCAGGGCGTTATCGGTTATCAGCATGGTGCCGTCCTCTGCAACCCAAAGATCAACCGCTCGGCGAATACCGATAAGATCAGTGCTCCAATCTAAAACCAGGGATTCTCGCGGGTTAAAAATTGGCACTCCACGGAACTCTCCTGTTAGATAAACTGATTCATTCAGAATGATCGGCAGATCATGTTTCTTGCTGCTTGGTTCTTCAGCCAGCCATTCCAGTTCTGGCTGCTGTTTCGAGGAGGACTGCACAGAGATATGATGAATGCCCTCAGTTAACCAAATCCAGCCATAACTCTTTCCTGAACCCTGGCCTGTTAGCTCTACAGGGTTTTGGTTAATGAATACTTGACCTTTGAATGGCGATGCCAGTGAAAATTTATAACGACCTGTTGAGGGAACCAGCAGTGCGCCGGGGTGTCGAAAGGGTCCTTTATCAGTATCAAGCGCTGCTGTCTCGAGTTGAGTTGGAGAAAAACCCATGATGTTGGCAAGATCCTGTCCGCGAACTGAAAGCAGGATAAAATCTGATGTTTCCAAGAAGGCGGGGGTCTCTGGAAACAACCGGGCCAGAGAGGCAACAAAAGGGCCGTTGCCAGCCTCGTGCCTCCAAGCCAGGACCGACAATCCCGATTTAACAGCCAAGGGATCAGAAAGCATGGTCACCAGG
>JAFDCT010000225.1 GCA_019312695.1 Deltaproteobacteria bacterium
ATATTTTTAATTTACAAGAAAAGGTCTTCTTTCATGGCTTCAGGGATGATCCTGACGTATGGATGGCTAAAAGTGACTGTCTTTTTTTCCCGTCATACAATGAAGGCATGCCTTTAACTTTGGCTCGGGCTATCCAAATTGGTATTCCTGTTATCGCTTCCGATATCGAACCAGTTAGTGAGATGGCCCTCGGGAACAATGGGTTGGTAAAGCCCGGAGACCTTGTTGCCTGGAAGAAAGCCATTGAAACTTTTCTTGTAACAAAACAGGCCCCCATTGCTTTTGATAAAGGGAGAATACCGACGGTCGCACAAATGACGCAAGAGGTGCATTCGGTTTATGCTGCTGCAATTTCTCAAAAAGGTGAATCGCATTGAAGGTACTGCACTATGTTGATGAAAACAACCTTGCCTGGGCCAGACCCTGGCTGCAGCTGATCAAATACCTTGAAGCCAGAGGCGTGCAGAACCATATTTTATGCAGACCTGAAGGGACATTAAGTAATTATGTTGCAGAACAGCATATCGGGTTGACAACCTATAAGCCTCTGGTAGCAGCACTTCCCCAATTTAGCCGGGGAATTCCGGCTCTGATCAGAAAATTCCAACCTGAGCTGATTCACACCCGTCTCTCTTCTGCAGCCATGATTGGAGGCTACTGGGGTAAACAAATGGGGGTCCCGGTTATATCAACTATTGATAAATATCCAAAGAGGAAATATTACCTCAACAGCTACAAGCTCGTTCCATGTTCTTCTGCAGTTGCAGCACATATGAAAAGTCTTGGCTTTATAGCATCTGCCATGGAGTTGATCTATAATCCGGTGAACATGGAAGAGTATCGCCGGGATGTCGGACAGAGAAAGAGTTTTCGACAAAGTCATAACATCAATGAAAGAGACTTTATTATCCTGGGTGCCGGGAGATTTGTTGACTGGAAAGGCTTTGATACCCTGATAAAGGCATGTTCGATGTTACAGGGCAGCAATGAAATAGATAAAAACTGGCAACTTTGGCTGGTTGGCGATGGGCCGGAGATGTCACTGTATGAAAAATGCGCTGCTGATTCAGAAATAAGTGCCAGGACAACTTTCTGGGGATTTCAAGGCGATATAAAACAGTTCCTGTGGGCTGCCGATCTCTTTGTCCAGCCATCAAGGGAACCCGAGGGCTTCAGTCTCATGCTTTTGGAGGCCATGGCTGCTGGATTGCCTGCGATTGCCACTGCTATAGGCGGGACCCTTGATATCATTGATGATAATCAGTCAGGCTGGTTATTTGATCCGGATGATATCCCCAAACTCGTGACAATTCTTAAGAGACTCCTTATGTCTGAAAGCCTGGAGGGCTATTCCCATAACGCTCACAGAAAAGCTGGAAATTTTTCCGTGGAGGCAGTAGGGGAGAAGACAATTCGATTTTATGAAAGTGTTATCCTTGAAAAGCATAATTGATAAGGGGAAAAGCGATGGTAATCAATGTACCCATTTCATGGGGTGATTTAGTTGACAAGATCACGATTCTTGAGATCAAGATGGACCGTATCCATGATGAAAAAAAGCGGGAAAATATTGATAAAGAACTGCAGGCCCTGAAAATTGTATTTGACCAGGGCTGCAAGTGTCCTGAAAAGATAATACAGGTGAAGGCCAAGCTGAGGGGAGTCAATGAACAGTTATGGGATATTGAGGATGATATCCGTAAATGCGAGAGGGAAAAGGACTTCAGTCAACGGTTTATCGACCTGGCCCGGTCCGTATATATGAGCAATGACCGGCGAGCAGCCCTGAAAAGAGAGATTAATATTATTCTGAAATCAGAGCTGCTTGAAGAAAAGTCCTATGAGGATTACAGCTGAAATGCAGAGTTGGCAGAATATCCTTATCATAAAATTGGGAGCTTTCGGTGATATTGTCATGGCTGAGGGGGTTTTTCATGATATCCGAATGAACTGTCCTGACACCAGGATCTCGGTTTTGACAACGCCAACCTATAAAAAGATTTTTGAACGGTGTCCCTGGGTTGATAAAGTCCTCATTGATCCAAGAGATCCCCGTTGGCGCCTGGATTTGATGCTCAAGTTAAACCGTCAGGTACGTTTTGACGATTTTGATATTATCTTTGATTTTCAGAGGGCGAATCGTACCTCATTTTATTATCGCTGGTTTGTAAAAAAGGCTTCATGGTCTGGAATGGCAGCCAGTTGTGATCTGCCATACTCAGTCCCTTCCACAGCGAAAATTTCAGTACAGGAAGAATTTGCCATCCAGCTCAAGAGTGCCGGTCTGACAGTGAAGCATACCTTATTCCCTGACCCTGCTTGGTTTGTTGACGATGTTAGTGATATTCTTTCTAAAGCAAAAGTCACTGAACCTTTTGTAGTTCTCCTGGCCGGAGCCTCAGCCGGGCGTACAGAAAAATGCTGGCCTTACTATGACAAGCTGGCTCAAAAGCTAATTGATGAAGGTGTTTGTGTCATTACTGTACCGGGGCCTGATGACCTCGATCTTTGTCGGACCATACCGGGTATTATGCTCACCGGTCCCCATAAATATCTTGATTTTTTTCAGCTTGCTGGAGTGTTGAAGAGGGCAGAGTGTGTTGTTGGTAATGATTCCGGCCCCAGCCACTTGGCATCACATCTGGGGATACCCGGTGTAGCACTGTTCAGTAGCCATGTGCCGGCATATCGCACTGGAATAGAGCGAGAAAATTTTACCTGTATTGAAGCAGAAAAAATGGACCTTATCCCTGCTGATAAAGTTTATAATGCAATCCGTAAATATTTTTAAATTTTGATGAGCATTTTTGCGATTTATCGCATCCAGCCAGAATAGTTAACAAACCATTGAAATACTTATTCGCAAAGGAAAGTCAGAAAACCCGGGCTTTGATTTTTTGCTTAAACTGGAAATAATTTATGAAAATTCTTTTTGTTGCCGACGGCAACCTCAAGCATCGCGGTGCGCGGTATCATTTTACCTACAGAAGGCTGCTAAACGGTTTTATACGAAATGACCATAACGTATATTTCATGAGTGATACCGACACTGCCAGGTGCGGGAACCTGTTTCGCTCATCAAAAATGGGGTGGGGCTATTGTAATGAGGTCTTTATTGACACCTGTAACAATTTCAGACCAGACCTGATAGTTTTTGATAAGGGAGAAATCATCACTGATGAGTCACTCAAACAAGTAAAATCTTTGCTACCACTTGTAAGAATGGTCCAATACAATGTTGATGGTATGTTCAGCCGGCATAATATTAATATGCTGAAAAGGAATATTCACCATATGGATGCAACATTTATCACGACCGCTGGCAACATTTTAAAAAGCCTAAGCCATTCAAACGGAATTATAAGCTTTATGCCTAACCCGGTTGATATGTCCATAGATTATCCAAAATGTCATGAACGGAGTGATCAGAAATATGATGTTTTCTGGTCTATGAGAAAGATAGAGAAATCCAGAAAAAATGAAATGAACCCACGCGTTGAAATCCCATTATTTTTGGAGAGACGCGGAAAAGTAAAAATTGATTATTACGGCATGAACGGCAAACCGGAGTTGTGGAACACCGCCTATTACAAGGCCATTGAAAATGCAAAAATGGGTCTGAATCTCAGTCATTCATATTTAGGTCCAGATAATGTCCACAAAAAGTCGACTGATGAGGAGTTGTATCTCTACTCCTCAGACAGGATTTCACATTATATGGGAAGCGGGCTGTTGACTTTAAGCACAAGGGATAACAAATTGGAAGAGCTGTTTGAGGAGAATAAAGAAATCGTTTTTTTCTCGTCAAAAGAAGAACTTCTTGAGAAAATCATTTATTTCAAAAAACATGAAAATGAACGAAAGACGATTGCCCGTCAGGGTTGGGAGAAATCCCATGCATGCTTTAATGAAAAACTGATAACGCAATATATCATTGAAACAACCTTTGGTATGCCGCTATCAGAAAAATATGCCTGGCCAACACAAACTTTTTGATCATTGAATCTCCTTTTATAGCTTTTTATTTATTTTCTCACTGGCAGCAGTAAAGCTGCTATTCCAGTAGTAAATATTTTTTCTATACATTACCTAAACACTTCTCTTCTGCCTGCGAAACAAAATTATTAATTGCACCTGCTATCATCTTAATCTGATCATCCTGGAGATACGGATGCATTGGCAA
>JAFDCT010000226.1 GCA_019312695.1 Deltaproteobacteria bacterium
CAGGGAGAACTCCAGCCCGATGGTGAACAGCAGCAGCACCACCCCGATCTCGGCCATGAGTTCCACCTCATGCACACCCTTCACCAGGTGCAGGCCGTGGGGGCCGACTAGGGCACCCGTTACCAGAAAACCAATGATGGCGGGCAGCTTTATCTTATGGCAGACCTGGAGAACAATGATGGCAAGCCCGAAAATTATGGCAATATCCTGTAAGAGCTTTATCTCCATGGCAATCCTTTTTCCGATTTCAATCTTTAAAAAAGCAGAATGTTATATTAATTCAAATATGCAAGCCTGCAATAACAATTCTTCTTCGTTGTATCACACCAATTTTGTCAACAAATAAAATGGCAAAAAACAAGCTTTTCAGCTTGCAGATTGAGCTGCAAAATATTAGATAAGCGACTACGTTCTTTTCCAGAAATTCTTTCACTTTTTTCATTATACATACAAGGAGTTTGCAATGGCTGATCTGAAAAAAATGTACACCACCATTCTCGGCGATCACTTCCCCATGGAGATGAAAATAACCTTCGGTGACCAGACCCTGGTCTACCGGAAACGGACATGGGCCATTTCCCAGGAAGACGGTTCTGTTGATGAGCGCGGTATCCGTTACGGTGAGAACCCGGACCAGGAGGCGGCCCTTTACGAACTTGTCAACGGCAACCTTGTTCTGGGGGACTGTAAGTTCATAGAACCGGGCAACGGCCTGGTGTCCGCCATACCGGTTGAGGATATGCTGCAGGTAGGCAAGCATCCAGGCAAGATTAATCTGACCGATGTGGACAACGGTCTCAATATTATCAAATACCTGATGGACAGACCTGCTGCCGTGATCCTCAAGCATAACAATCCCTGCGGCGCGGCCTACGGCTCTTCGCTGGTAGATGCCTATTACAAGGCGAACCGCTCTGACCGCATTGCCGCCTTTGGCGGGGCCCTTATCCTTAACAGGCCCTGCGACACGGATACGGCAAACCTGATCAAGGACAACTACCTCGAGGTGGTCTGCGCTCCTGAATTTGAAGAGAACTCTATTGATATTCTTGCCTCACGCAAAAATCTACGTATTATCCGCATGGCCCGTATTGAACGCTTGGCAGAATTCGAGAAGTTCCGCTTTGTGGATTTCAAGAGTCTGATTGACGGCGGCATCATCATCCAGCAGTCGGCTGTCAACTCGATCCGTTCACGGGCCGACCTGAAACCGGCTGTTTCCACATACCAGGGCAGGGAATACAAGGTCGAACGCGCTTCCACCGACCGGGAGATTGATGACATGCTCTTCGGCTGGGCCGTTGAGCACGGGGTCACCTCAAATTCCGTTCTTTATGTCAAGGACGGCTGCACCGTGGGTATCGGCACGGGCGAGCAGGACCGGGTCGGCGTTGCTGAGATTGCGGTGCATAAGGCCTATATAAAACATGCTGATATCGTCTGCTTTGACAAATACGGTATCCCCTATGCCGACCTGGCCCTTGAAGTGAAACAGGGCAAAAGAAATACGGCGGACCAGGAGGAAATTGATGCCAAGACCAAAGCGGACAGGGCCGGGCTGCCGGGTTCTGTCATGATTTCCGATGCTTTCTTCCCCTTCCGTGACGGTGCTGATGTCGGTATCGAACAGGGAGTTTCAGCCATCCTGCAGGCCGGCGGCTCCATGAATGATTACCAGACGATCCAGGCTTGCAACGAGGCCGACCCGCAGGTCACCATGATGTTTACCGGCCAGCGGTCTTTCAAGCATTAAGACTTTTCCTGAAAATCTTTAATAAAAAAGGCGGAGCTTTAGGCTCCGCCTTTTTATTATTTTATAATAAGTCATTTGACGTCATTTATTTCAAAAATCAGACTTTTGCCAGGTTCTTGCCCATTGAAGTATTGACCACCAACGGCACATCCAGTTTAATTACCGATTCCATAGATTCCCGGACGAGCTTCTCAACAATATTAGCCTCTTCTTTCGGGACCTCAAAAACAAGTTCATCATGGATCTGCAGCAGCATTTTCGCTTGTAATGCTGCTTTGGCCAGTTCCCTGTCCACCTTGATCATGGCCAGCTTGATGATATCTGCGGCCGTACCCTGGATAGGAGTATTGATAGCGGTACGCTCGGCAAATTCACGCCGTGTCCTGTTGGAGCTGTTAATGTCAGGCAGTAGCCTGATGCGGTTTAGGAGAGTGGTCACATGAAAATCCTTCCTGGCCTGTTTGACAATTTTCTCCATGAACTGCTGCACCCCTGGATAGTGCTTGAAATAACGGTCAATAAAAGTCTGTGCCTCTTTGCGGCTCAGGTTTAGCTGGCTGGCAAGACCGAAACTGCTCATGCCGTAGACTATGCCGAAATTGATGGTCTTGGCTACCCGCCGCATCTGGGATGTGATCAGCATGGGTGAAACAAAAAATATCTCTGCCGCGGTCCGGTTGTGTATATCCTGGCCTGAACGGAATGCTTCAAGAAGCGCCTTGTCCTGTGAATAGTGGGCCAGGACCCTGAGATCGATCTGCGAATAGTCGCCGGCCACAAAGACATAGCCCTTTTCAGGCACAAATGCCTGGCGGATCCGCTGCCCCTCCTCTGTCCGGATGGGAATGTTCTGCAGGTTCGGGTTGCTGCTGGAAAGACGGCCTGTTGCCGTAACAGTCTGGTTGAAGGAGGTATGCACCCGCCCTGTTTTCGGATGCACAAGACCGGCCAGTTTATCAACATAGGTTGACTGCAGCTTGCTCAGGTTGCGGTGGATAAGAACTGCCTGGGGCAGTTCATGGAAAGAGAGCTTTTCAAGCACCTTGACATCGGTTGAATACCCTGTCTTGGTCTTGCGGCCGTGCGGCAGCTTGAGTTTTTCAAAAAGTATCTCTCCCAGCTGCCTTGGTGAATTTATATTGAATTCCTGGCCGGCAAGCTTATAGATCTCCTGTTCCAGCTCAGCCAGTTTTGTGCCGAATTCTTTTGACAGTTCCTGCAGGAGGTCGATATCCACCTTAATGCCTGCCAGCTCCATCTCAGCCAGGATCGGCACCAGGGGAGTCTCTAAATCGGCAAAAAGCTGCCAGAGATCCCGCTTCTCAAGCCTGGGCCTGGATTCCTCCCACAACAGGCAGGCACCATACACATCCTCGCAGGAATAATTCTTGGCATCTTCAAAGGAAACATAGGCAAATGCATCCGGCCGCTTGTCACCTTTCGTCACCTCGGTGAAGGAGGTAAGCTTGATGTCCAGGATTTCCCGACAGAGATCATCAAGCTTGAAGGTACGCCTGCCTGGATCAAGAAGGTAGGCTGCTATCATGGTATCCCACAAGGGGCCCTTGAGACATACTCCCCCACCCTGCAGCTTTATGATGCTGTAGTCAAACTTGAGGTTATGTCCGAGCTTGGGCAGTTTTTTATCTTCCAGAAAAGGTTTTAAGGCGTGCAGCACATCTTTTTTCAACAGCTGCCCGGCCAGCGGTTTCCCGTCTTCTTCCCTGTGGCCCAGGGGTATATAAAAAGCCTGTTTCGGGTCAATACAGACGGATAACCCGACGAGATCAGCAGAAAAAGGATCAAGGTCGGATGTCTCGGTATCAATCACCATGTAGCTCGCTTTCTTGAGCAGCTTCACAACTTTCTGCAACCCCTCCTCGGTCTGAATCAGGACAAAACCTTCCTGGTTCACTGCTTCAACAGGGACTTCTGCTTTCATGAGCCTGGTAAACTCCAGCTCGGTATACAGTTTTTTGAGCTTGTCGATATCAGGTTCGGGTAACAGGTAATCATCTATGTTTTCGGAAATATCAAGATCTTCCTTCAGGTCTATCAATTCTCTTGACAGCAAAGCATCCTGTTTATGAACCTCGAGGTTTTCCTTCATCTTGCTCTTCTTGAGATTCTCAATGTTATTGTATAACCCGTCCAGGGAGCCGAATTCATTAATAAGCTTTTCTGCTGATTTTGGCCCGATGCCGGGTACCCCGGGAATGTTGTCGCTCTTGTCACCCATCAGGGCAAAAAGATCAAGAAGCCTGTCAGGATTAACATTATACTTTTTCTTCACACCCTCGGAATCCATGACAACATCTTTCATCGGATCCCAGAGAATGATATCATCACCTACCAGCTGCAGCAGGTCTTTGTCACCTGATACCACAATGACCTTATAGCCGGCGGCAGCGAGTTTGCGTGCCGCGGAGGCAATTAGGTCGTCAGCTTCAACACCCTGCTCCTCCATGGTATGGATATTGTGGGCTTCAACTATCATCTTGATATAGGGAATCTGCACAGCCAGGTCATCGGGCATGGGCGGCCGGTTGGCCTTGTAATCAGGATATTTTTCATGGCGGAAGTTCGGGCCTTTCGCATCAAATGCAACTGCCAGGTATTGCGGTGATTTTTCCCTGATAACCCGCAGCAGGATATTGGTAAAGCCATAGGCTGCATGGGTCGGCAGACCGTTTGCCGTTGTAAGGGGTGCAATAGCATGATAGGCCCGGTAAAAATAGGCTGAGCCGTCAATAAGATATACAGGTTCTTTTGCAGTCATGGCAGGATAGTAACAGGTGGGAAGAAAATGTAAAATTGAAAATTAAGATCTTTTTATTGCAGACCCGCTCCCTGGTCCTTAGCTTTCAGCATTTATTCCTCGTTTTATTCTCAACTTTACATTTTTCCTTTTTCCTTCAGCACTGCCAACCCGATCTGACCGACCACGAGCGGCAGCAGACTCATGCTGAAAATGAGCAGCCAGCCGTTTACGCTCGGCCGGGCGATATCCAGTACTTCAGCCAGCAGGGGCACATATACTGTAGCAGCCAGCAACAGGGTACAGAGCCCAAGCGCGCCCCAGACAAAGTAATTACGTATAATAGCATTGCCCAGAAAAGTGCTGTTTTTATCCCGCATGTTGAATACATGCCAGAGCTGGGCAAACGCCAGGGTGAGAAAAGATACGGTAACCGCTTCTTTTTCAGTCATGCCAAGATATCGCAGAGCGATTGCCATGGCGCCAAGCACTGCTGTTGTTATAATTAAACCATACACCGTAACTTCAAGCCAGCGGCCTTTATTCATTATGGCTTCGCCTTTCTGGCGCGGCGGCTGTTTCATGATATCAGGAGACCCCTCGCCTGCTGCCAGCGCCAGGGCGGGAAACACATCGGTTACCAGATTCAGAAAAAGGATCTGCAGCGGCAGTAGGGGCAGAGGCGCGCTGACAAAGGCTGCCAGGCCGACGGTCATTATTTCACTGAGATTGCAGGACAGGAGATAGACGACAAAGCTCTTGATGTTCTTGAAGATTATCCTGCCCTGTTCAACGGCATGCACGATGGAGGAAAAAGCATCATCCTTCAGGATCATGTCCGAGGCCTCCCGGGCAACCTGGGTGCCGCGCAACCCCATGGCAATACCGATGTCAGCTTTTTTCAGGGCCGGGGCATCATTTACCCCGTCTCCGGTCATGGCGACAATGGCGCCATTTTCGCGGTGCAGCCCGATGATGTCAAGTTTCTGCCTGGGACTGACCCGGGCAAAAAGACTGATGCCAAGCAGCTTTTTCTTCTCCGCAGCAGAAAGCACATCAGAGGGCTTAAGATCACTGCCGTGGAGCACCGGAGCCTTGAGATCATCAACAGGGCCTACGGCATGACCTATGGCCTGGGCTGTTACCGGATGATCACCCGTGGCCATGATGACCCTGACCCCCGCATCCCGGCACTCCTCAAGCGCCTGCCGCACATCCTGCCGCGGTGGGTCAATGAGCCCGATCAGTCCCAGAAAAACCAGATGTTCATAAGGAGGTGCATCAAGCTGCTCCACCTCTTTTTCCGCCAGCGCCAGGGCGGGAAACACATCGGTTACCAGATTCAGAAAAAGGATCTGCAGCGGCAGTAGGGGCAGAGGCGC
>JAFDCT010000227.1 GCA_019312695.1 Deltaproteobacteria bacterium
ATCTCAGTGTGGCCTCCTGCGCTAAAAAAAGGCTCAGGAACCTCTCTCTTTGCGGCCGTGCAGATCAAGAAAAACTCTTTTTAGATTGAAATCATTAAACTTTTTTAAAATAAGGAGTCTTATCTCATGCACTGAAAACCTTTCGATATCCTTTTCCTGAAGCTCGATTATGACGTGATCGTTTGCCATTCTTACTCGACAGCCTTGAAAATCAAGGGAATGAAGAAAAGCTTCACATTTTTTTATAGTTCCGAGTTTCTCATCATTTATTTGCTGACCTGCGGCAACCCGGGTTGCCAGGCACGATGAAGAATGTTTATCCCAGTTCGGTAAATTCAGATTATTACTCAGCCGACGGACATCATTTTTAGTCAGGCCTGCTTCAGCAAGGGGTGTTTTCACATTTAATTCACTGAGGGCTTTGAGACCGGGCCGAAAATCACTCAGGTCATCAAGATTCGTACCATCCATGAGTATTTCAAAATGGAGTTCTTTTAACCTCTCCAGAAAGGTCTGATAAATCTTCTTTTTACAGAGATAGCATCTCTCCCGAGGATTTTGAGTAAATTCTGGCCATACAAGTGGGTTGAGTCCTATTGTAAGCAGGCGGCTGCCAATACAATCTATAATTTTCTTGGCAGCTTCCGCTTCACCGGGAGGCAGCAGTGGTGTCTCGGCAAAAACTGCGATGGTATTTTCGTGGCCCAAAACATCATGTGCCACTTTTAGCAGCAGGGTGCTGTCAACACCGCCGGAACAGGCAACAGCAGCCCTGCCTCCCAGGCGTATTAACTTCTCCAGCTTTTTTTCCTTTTCGGCCAGCTCAACTGTCATTTGTTTTCCTTAAAAATTATCCTAATCCTTATTTTTTTCCGGTTCAACCGTGGGAAGCAGATGCAGGGGTTCATTGAGGGTGAATTTGTTGTCCAGAATCCACTTCTTAAGCATCTCGGCAATTTCCCTGGCTTTGATGTAACTGGACAAGGGCGCAGTCTGAACGGGTTTACCGTTTACTTCTATCTCCCCACTCATCAGCTCGGCATAACTCACTTCCCCGTAATTTCTGGCAACCCTGTTCGGATAATCATAGGCGTAATCCACTACCTGGGTATAGAGCTCATCATTTGAAACTCCTGCAAAGCCAGCCATCTCAGCATTTAAGATAGGTATAGGTATGCCTAGCCCAACTGCCAAAGTGGTTCCGTACCCAAGCATACTGATCCCTTTCAGCCATTTGGGAGACATCTGTTTCATATCACCCTGCACCATCAGCGTACCGGCGGGACGCATCGGCGCTCCTGCATCTGTGCGCAATACATTGGGATTATGCTGGGTGCCGTGCCAGGTTACCATCCCAATTCCACCTCCGAGGAATATCTTTGTACCAACCCCTATAGTCTTATATAATGGATCATTTAACAGGGGAGAAAGTTCTCCGGCGCTACAATAATTGGCATTTTTACCATTGGGTTTCAGGGTACCCATGTAGGTATATATTGTCTTATCGGAAAGGTTGACAGCACAGTTGTAATTCTGGTAAGCATTCCGCGGGTTCGTCAGCAAAGCAAAAGGAAGTTCTTCAAGAGTTATCTCTTTGGAAATCTTTTTGGCAGGATAGCAATCAGTTCCATAGGCTATGGCCTCAAGTGCTATCTTTCTTCCGGCAACCAGGTCCTCGATAACATGGCCGCCGCCATAGCGGAACTCTCCCGGATACACCTTATTGAGCGGATCATCTTCCGCTGGTTCAGTCGCCCCCAGGTAAATATCTACAGCTGCAAGCCCGGCATAAGCCTGTACGTTATTGAGCAGCACCTTGGAGGCCTTCAAAGTCGGTGAAGTATGTCCGAAATTAATAAAGGCACCAGAGGAACACATGGGTGAAAAAGTGCCGGTAGTAACAACATCCACTTTAGCCGCAGCCTTTTCCAGGCCATTCTTGCGGACAATTGCAACCATTTCCTCCGCAGTCACAACTACTGCTTCGCCTGCTTTTATCCTGGCGTTAATCTCAGCATAGGTTTTACTTACCTTCTTTTTGCTCATAAAAAACCTCGTTTATATTAATTTTGTCAGACACCTTTCAAAAGTGGCGACAACTTTAGCAACATCCAACTTGGCATGGCAACCTTTTTACTGTAAAAGAGCCTTTTTTCTTTTCTTCTGCAGGGAGATGCTTTAAGTTCACTTTTTTCCAGACGGAAAATTAGTTTATATATAAATAAGGATACAAAACGCCGATGAAAACCTCGAAAAAAACTGATAATAAGGCTGAAATTGAAAAGATCAGGAAAAAGATCGACGCCATTGATAATAAAATCGTGGAACTCCTGAAGCAGAGAATCCAGCATGCCCAGGCTGTTGGCCGTATCAAGTCAAAGGATAAGCGGGCCAAATATGACCCTTTGCGCGAAAGGCAGATTTATGCTCGCCTGTTGGAAAATAATCAGGATGAATTCCCTGAACCGGCCCTGCGTTCAATTTTCCATGAGATTATTACAACATGCCGGCTGTCCCAGAAAAGACCTGTTGTTTCCTATCTAGGCCCTGAAGCGACCTTCACACATTTGGCCGGAGTCAAATACTTCGGTCATTCGGCCGATTACGAACCTATCGAATCAATAGAGGATATCTTTTCCGAGGTAGAAAGAGGTAGGACAACTTTTGGAATAGTACCGGTGGAAAATTCCATTGAAGGCGCAGTATTCTCAACCCTTGATTCTTTCATGAAGTACAAGGTCAAGATCTGCGGTGAAGTAAACCTTGAAATCAGCCATAACCTGGTATGCCAGTCCGGCAACATAGAGGATATCAAGACTGTAGCCTCGCACTCCCAACCCTTGGCCCAATGCCGTGAGTGGCTGAAAAAGCATCTGCCGGGTGTTCCCACCCTGCCGGTATTCAGCACCGGGGTTGCCGCCCAGATGGCGGCAAAAGATCCGCATGTTGGCGCAATCGCCAGTTCACTGGCAATCAAGACGTATCAACTGCAGGTGGTCGTGCGTGGTATTGAAGACTACCGGGGAAACACGACTCGCTTTTTGGTGATCGGCAAAAAATCACCCTTAAGAAGCGGCAGGGACAAGACCTCACTGCTCATAGGTCTCCTTGATCGTCCAGGCACCTTGAACGAGGCACTTACCATACTGGCTGACAAGGGAATCAACCTTGCCAAGATAGAATCCCGCCCAATTAAAGGTATGCAGTGGAAATATCTGTTTTTCATGGATATGGTTGGCCATATGGAAGATAAAACCATAAAGGAAGGTTGCGCCGATCTGCAGAAAGTCTGTTCGTATTATGAATGGCTGGGATCCTACCCCATGGCTGATAATGAAGGTTGACATTACTTATAGAAATATTCACTGATCTTTAACAGGCTGCATTCCCATGCTTTTACTGGCAATAGAGAGTTCCTGTGACGAGACTGCTGCCGCAGTACTTGCTGATGGGGTTGATCTGCTCTCAAGCGTTGTAGACTCGCAGATCCAGGTACACAGTCCTTATGGCGGGATAGTGCCTGAACTTGCCTCCCGACGGCACATTGAGACCATTTATCCTGTTGTTAACGAAGCTTTAAAGAAGGCCGGCATCAGCCTAAAACAGCTTGACGCCATAGCCGTAACCCAGGGCCCTGGCCTTGTCGGCTCCCTGCTTATCGGCATGTCCTTTGCAAAGGCTCTGGCATATGTGCGTAATATTCCCTGTATAGGGGTAGATCACATGGCCGGCCACCTGCTTTCAATCTTCCTGGGTCAGGATCACCCAAGTTTTCCTTACATTGCCCTGGCTGCGTCTGGCGGACATTCAAGCATATACCTGGTCAATGATCCTGTATCATATGAACTCCTGGGACAGACACGTGATGATGCTGCCGGTGAAGCATTTGACAAGGTTGCCAAGCTGCTGGGTCTGGGTTACCCGGGCGGCCCTATAATTGCCGAAACAGCATCAAAAGGAGACCCCGAAGCCGTGAGCTTTCCCCGGGCATGGCTCGAACCGGAAAGTTTTGACTTCAGTTTCAGCGGAGTCAAAACAGCAGTGGTCAACTACGTGAACCAGGCAATACAGAAAGAAAAAAAACTACATATTCCCGACATCTGTGCCTCATTCCAGGAAGCAATTTCCGACGTTCTGGTCGAAAAAACCCTGACAGCAGCAAAATCCACAAATGTTTCGCAAATAGTGCTGGCCGGAGGTGTTGCCGCAAACCAGCGCTTGCGGGCTCTTATGAAATCCCGGGGCAAAGAGGAAAAACTTTCAGTATTTCTGCCGCCCACACAATATTGCACCGATAATGCTGCCATGATTGCAGTTGCAGGATATCACCTCTATCAAAACACGGAACAGTGGCCTAAGACTATTGATATGGATGTATACTCGAGATCACAGATCCATTTTTAATTTTTCCATCCCCTGTTATTCCTTGATTTGTTACATTTTTTTTTATAATTGATTCTCTGTAAAGGGATGCGTCCGATAATCTTATATTGTTACACCCATGAAAATTGAGCCTCAACGAACTATCAGATACTACTATCTGAAATTCATACGCTTAAAAGGTGATCCATCTTCTCTGGCCCGTGGTGTTGCCGTAGGCACTTTTATTGGGATAACCCCGACCATTCCCTTTCATACGGTAATGACTCTTGCCCTGGCCTTTTTATTGCGGGGCAGTAAAGTTGCCGCCCTGCTTTCCTCGGTTATTGTGAGCAACCCCCTGACCTTCTTTCCGCAGTATTATTTTTCCTGGCAGATCGGTAACTGGCTGACCCCGGGAAAACATTCCTGGGATGAAGTCTCGGTATTGATTGATGCCATACTCAAGGATGGCAAATTCAGTGAAACCCTGGCCGCCTTTGGCAAAATAGGAATAAACTCCCTCTTAATCCTCATCGGCGGCGGAATTATTCTCGCCATACCCTTTACAATCGGCTTCTATTTTCTGTCATACTGGCTATTTCGCTCTATCCGCAATAAACGTCGCGAAAAAAAGATACTCAGCTAAAAACTATACTTCCGATGCTGCCTGATAAAAAAATTAAGACCATCCTACAGGAGCATAAGCTTGCCCCTAAAAAAAAGTTCGGCCAAAATTTCCTCACCGACAAAAATATAGCAGCAAAAATTGTGAATCTGGCCGATATCCGGCAGGAAGACACGATCATTGAGCTCGGAGTCGGCTTCGGAGCTTTGACCGGTTATCTCGCACCCAGCTGCAGGAAAGTCATCGGTCTTGAGATTGACTCAGGTATTATCCGCTATCATGAAGAAGAAGGCAGCCTGCCGCAAAACGTTACCCTGATGCATCAGGATATCCTTGCTGCCGACTTTACAAAACTAGCCGAAGAGTCAGGAGGCCGTATAAAAATTATTGCCAATCTGCCCTACTCCATTTCCAACCCTCTCCTTTTCAAACTTACCAATTACAGAGACAAAATTGAGTGGGCAGTACTTATGCTGCAAAAGGAAGTGGCCCAGAGGCTGACAGCAAAACCAGGTACAAAGGATTATGGCATCCTGACTGTCCGCATGGCAGCCTGTGCTTCTGTACATAAACTTCTTGACCTTGGGCCGCAATATTTTCATCCCAGGCCCAAAGTGGATTCCCAGGTAGTGAAGATCCGCTTTTTCCCCAGACCGGACCGGATAGCAGCTCTGCCTGACTATGATCGGGTATTTTTCAAGAAAATTGTTGATGCCGCATTTCAACAGCGACGCAAAACCCTCATCAATGCCCTTTCTGCTTCAAACATGGTTGGAAAAGAAAAAAAATGCATTGAGGCCTCACTTGAAAAACTTGGGCTTGATAATAAAATCCGTGGAGAAAGGCTCTGCGTAGAAGAATTTATTGCCCTGACAAATATTTTGCAGCAGTTTCAAAACACCTGATGCAAACAATTACCACACCAATAATCGGAGCTCTCCAGAAGCA
>JAFDCT010000228.1 GCA_019312695.1 Deltaproteobacteria bacterium
AACTGTCATGGATCAGGACAGTTCTGGGCACCATAAAAGAACTGTCGGGCAGATCAAGGGATTTTTGCGTATCAGGCAGCCGCTCCATGAACCTGACCATATCATACCCGAGATATCCCACCAGACCGCCGAAAAAACGGGGAAGATATTCTGAATGGTGGGCTTTGAATGAAGCGAGCAGATTACGCAGTTCCTGCAGCGGATTACCATTACGCACCTCAGACTTCCCCTGCCTTTTGATCGTCATCTGTTCCCGGGAACTTGAAAAAGTCAGCAGGGGATCAAAACCGATGAACGAATACCTGCCCCATTTCTCTCCCCCCTCGAGACTTTCAAAGAGGAAGGCGTGGGTGTCATTGGCAGCAACCTTGGCATAAATGGTAAGCGGCGTGTCAAGATCCGCCACAATTTCCCTGGATACAGGAACCAGGCCGGCTTCACCTGCTAGTTTGCTGAATGTTTCAAGGTCCGGTTTATGCATGAGATGTTGAAAGGAATTATTACGAGGTCAATTAATCTGAAACATTAAACAAAAAAGCCATGGGAATAAAACAATCCCATGGCTTTTATTTTTACTGTAATCACTTCTATTTCCAGGGCGACCCCAAAGCCGCAATCCATATCAGGCAGCAGACTCCTTGCTTTTGGCAAAATTATTCACTTTTTTGGTGAGTCTTGATATTTTTCTGGAAGCGGTTTTCTTGTGAAACGCACCTTTAACGGCGGCCCGCTCAATAACGGGCACCGCGGTTCTCAGGGCTTCCTGGGCCTTTTCCACTGAATCTTCAACATCTATAGCGGCATCGATTTTCTTCACCACTGTTTTTACCTTGGTCCGGTTCATGCGGTTGCGGTCACGGCGAACAATGCTCTGCCGATTTCTTTTTAGTGCGGACTTATGATTAGCCAACTCAAATTCCTCCTCAGTATATTCCTTTCAACAAACAGATTTTATTTTTATTCTTCCTCACGGAAGCAGCAGTTTTTCCGGATAAAAACGAAACGGACTATATAGCCCAATATAACAAAGCTGTCAAGCAGCCGATGGGAAAAAATAAAAAAGGGAATCAAGGAAAACATTGTAAATCGAAGATTCATTTTGCAATAATTTTTTATCTATCACTATTTTCAACACAGACATCATGATTAACAACTGATTTCGTCTCCTTTATCATTGTTCCCCGTATCATGCATCTTACGATTAGTATCTGATAAAAAATTTCTCACTTATATTTTTTCCCATCTGCCTTTATCAATACCCTATCTGGAAAAGAGTCTTTTCATGATCCTGGCCCAGTCCCTTTCATCAAGCCTCCGCAGGCCTGCTTCCCGGGCCAGTTTGAGAGCCTCCTGGAATTCATCATTACGCAACCGTCTGTTAATGGGTGGAAAATCATGCGCCTTGCCGCAGGGCCGATACTGGTCCATCACATTGACATAGGTATCAACGGACAATTCCCGGGCCAGAAACCGCAATATTTCCCTGGTCTCGTCCAGGCTGCCGGGCATAACAAGATGCCGGACCAGAAGCCCTCTTACTGCCACCCCTTCCGCATCCATGACCAGATCGCCTACCTGCCGGTGCATTTCCAGAATTGCTCTTTTAGCCTTCTCTGAATAATCTGGCGCCTTGGCATACCGTTTGCCTGACTCCTTTGTCCAGAATTTAAAGTCAGGCATGTAAATATCAAATACCCCCTCCAGAAGTTCCAGCGTTTCAACTGAATCATAACCACTGCTGTTGTAAATTAATGGAACGGACAACCCTTTTTCAACGGCCTTTGGCAGTGCGCTCAGAATCTGGGGCACCACGTGCGAAGGAGTGACAAAATTAATGTTATGACAACCCTGGCGCTGCAGGCTCACCATCATTGAAGAAAATTGTCCATCATCTGTTTCGATGCCCTGCCCCAGGTGGCTGATCTCGTAATTCTGGCAAAAGACACAGAGCAGGTTGCAATGGGTCAGAAAAATGGTTCCTGAGCCCCCGGTCCCAACCAAAGGGCTCTCCTCACCGAAATGCGGTGCATAACTTGAAACAACTGCCTTTGCCCCGGTCCGGCAGACCCCATTCTCGTCGCTCAGCCTGTCCACTTTGCACTCACGTGGACAGACCCGGCAGGGGGACAGTTTTTCCCGGGCCGCCGCAATCCTGTTGGCCAGCTTTCCCTGCTCATGAAGTACAAGGTATCCGGGTCGTGTCATTTTTTCTTCTCAAACAGCATTGAAAAGTCTTATAATAGTATTAAACATTTGCAAAATCTTGTTTTTTGCCGGCAACTCTGTTAGGGTAGCTCCCCGTATTTCTACGGTGTTTTTTGTAAATATACACCGGACCTACTGACAAATCTAGAGACAAGTATTAAGAGGACATTATGGGCTTGATTGGCTCCCTGTATCGTTCATCCGTCGGCAAGAAAAGTTTCATGGCTGCAAGCGGCCTCCTGCTTTCCCTCTTTCTTTTAACCCATCTCATCGGCAACTCCATCAGCTTCCTGGGGCGTGAGGCTTACAATGCGTATGCTGAAAAGCTTCATTCCCTAGGCGGCCTGGTCTATATCTTCGAGCTCGGCTTGCTGGCACTTTTCCTCGTCCATATAATTACCGGCATCCTGCTCTACTTTGAAAACCTCAGAGCCCGACCGGCACGATATGCTGTCAATAGCTGTGAGGGCGGACGCTCCTGGGGTTCACGCACCATGCCCTATACCGGTGTCATTATCCTTATTTTCATCATTGTGCACCTGATGAACTTCCACTTTACCGACAAGAGTGTACCGGTTTCCGATCTTGTCCGGAATCTACTGAGCAGACCGGGCCTGGGCCTGTTTTACATTTTTTCCCTGGTGGCCGTTGCCCTGCATTTAAGCCATGGGGTCTGGAGTCTGTTTCAGTCCATAGGCATAAATCATGCCAAATATAATCAGCTCCTGCTTAAAGGCGCTCTGGTGTTCAGCATAGTTGTAGGTGCTGTTTTCATTCTCGTCCCCCTGCTGGCCCTTGTTTCCAGGAGTTTTCTCCTCTAGGTCACCGTTCATGTCAAAAAAAACTGTAAAATATATTTTTTGTCCATACATAAAATCCCCTTTACTGCAAAGGAATGAATCATGAAACTGGATTCAAAGATACCAGCCGGCCCACTGGCAGAAAAATGGGACCGGCACCGGTTCGAATGCAAACTTGTCAACCCAGCCAACAAGCGAAAATTTGATGTAATTGTCGTCGGTGCCGGGCTTGCCGGAGCATCTGCTTCAGCATCCCTGGCAGAACTCGGTTATAACGTTAAAACATTCTGCCTGCAGGACAGCCCCCGGCGGGGTCATTCAATTGCGGCCCAGGGGGGTATAAACGCTGCAAAAAATTACCAGAATGACGGTGATTCAATCTTCCGTCTCTTTTATGACACCATCAAGGGCGGGGACTTCAGGGCCCGGGAGGCCAATGTTTACCGTTTGGCTCAGGTAAGCAACAACATTATCGACCAGTGCGCAGCCCAGGGTGTCCCCTTTGCCAGGGAATACGGTGGCCAGCTGGCAAACCGTTCCTTTGGCGGTGCCCAGGTTTCACGGACATTCTATGCCCGCGGCCAGACAGGCCAGCAACTTCTTCTGGGCGCCTATTCTGCCCTCATGCGCCAGGTGAAAAAGGGCAAAGTAAATATGCTTTCACGGCGTGAGATGCTTGACCTGGTCGTCATTGATGGCCAGGCCCGGGGTATAGTCACCAGAAACATGCTGACCGGCGATATTGAAATGCACGGGGCCCATGCAGTTGTTCTTGCCACCGGTGGCTACG
>JAFDCT010000229.1 GCA_019312695.1 Deltaproteobacteria bacterium
AAATCGGCCTGCTGGGCGGCACTTTTGATCCGGTACATAATGGCCACCTGGCTGTAGCTCATCATGTCCGGAATGTTCTTGATCTGGATGCTGTTTGGTTTATTCCAGCAGCACAGCCTCCGCATAAGGCAGGCCATGTGGACAATCTGGAGATATCGGATTTTGCCCATCGGTTTGCCATGCTGGAAAGGGCTGTTAGCCCCGATAGTTCCTTTATTGTTTCAGACATAGAATCAAAACGATCAGCGCCATCATACTCAATAGACACCATCAATATTTTACGCCAATTGACTGATGAAGAGATGGATTTTTCATTTATCATCGGGGTCGACGCCTTTTTAGAGATCGATACCTGGAAATGCTTCAAGGAACTGCCGACTCTTGTCGATTTTATCATAATCTCACGACCAGGATATCTCCCTGATAAAGTAAAGCAGGTCATTCGCCGCTACTATCCTTATTACAGGTACGACCAATCACTTGAAACCTGGAGTTCACCTACATCACAAGGAAAGTTCGTTCTTCTCCATATGACGCCGGTCCCCATATCATCGACTGAGATCAGGGACAAGGTGAGAAAAGGGGATGATATATCAGGAATGGTGCCAACCGCAGTAGAGTCATATATAACAGAACACAAACTCTATACTTCCTGTAGATAACAACTTTCTTATTATTGCCGGGAGACAATGAAACGTGGCACTAAAAAGAAGGTTTGTATGAGGCTGCCGGAATTATTCCCCTTCAAATTCGGTCAAAGAGAAAATTTTATACCCTTTTTCCTTCAATTTTGCTTCGCCACCGACATCCGGCAGATTGACAATAAAAGCCATCTCGGCTATTACCCCTCCCAACTTCTCGATAAGAGCTGCTGCTGCCAGAGCTGTACCACCGGTGGCCAGAAGGTCATCAATGACGAGTACTCTTTCGCCTTTACTGAGTGCATCCAGGTGCATTTCGATTGTGTCGGTGCCATATTCCAGGGCATATTCCTGTCCTTCCACCGCACCGGGAAGCTTGCCGGCTTTTCTGATGGGCACAAATCCTTTCCCGAGAGTGTAGGACAAGGCGCCTCCTATGATAAAGCCGCGGGCCTCGATACCTACTATAGTGTCAAAGGGAACCTCCTGGGATAAATAGCGTTGGGTGATATTGTCTATTACCAGGCGAAAACCCACCGGGTCCTTGATGAGTGTTGTAATATCCCGGAACATAATTCCTTTTTTGGGATAATCAGGTATCGTTCTAATAAGTGATTTAACAGGCATTGTTCCCTCCATTCAATGAATTATCATTAACAAGTAAGTCTGGGTGGCTAGGCGGAACAGACATCATCATACATTGCTATTTCGGGTATAACATTCATAAATAGCTTAATGACTGTATCCGAGTTCTTTTTCATGGTGTTGACAATCATTTCCCATGTCACAGATTCTTCACCCTCCCGCCAGCAATCATAATCCGTGGACATGGCAACCGAGGCATAGTGGATCTTTTTTTCCCTGGCAAGAACAACCTCTGGCACGCTGCTCATATTGATGACATCTGCATTCCAGGACCTGAACATATGGCTTTCCGCCTTGGTTGAAAAGCGGGGCCCTTCAACCGTGATCACGGTTTTATCGATGTGATGTTTAATACCAAGTGCTTCGGAGGTTTCCTTTAACAACTGGCGCAGGTTCGGACAGAAGGGTTCAGCCATGGGGGTGTGCACCACTTCATCTTCGCTGAAGAAAGTCTTTTCTCTTTTTTTGGTAAAATCAATAAATTGATCAGGAAATACAAGGTGTCCGGGTTCAATCTCCTCACGCAGAGAACCAACTGCTGTTGCAGCCAGAATGTGCGTGCAGCCGATTTTTTTCAGGGCCCAGATGTTTGCCCTGAAGTTCACCTGGGAGGGCCTTATAGTGTGCTGTTTGCCGTGCCGGGCCAAGATGGCAATCTTTACGCCTGCTATTTCACCGCAGGTAAATGATGATGAAGGCTTGCCATAGGGAGTATCGATTGGTATTTCATCGGGATTTTTGAGAATGTCAGGGTTATCAAGGCCGGAACCGCCAATTATGCCGATTTTGATCATTTTATCTCCTTTGAATTGTTTTCAGTGAGCTCTTGAGGAGAACCCACATGACAATGATGTCAACTGGACTTTCTGGGTATTAAAATAGTTGGATATGCTTCCTTGGCTCCTTTTATGCAGTGTATTATTGATACAAAATTAATTTTTTTACTGGAAGGATTTCGTGAGTGTCAAGAGAAATTTATATCTGTTTCGCTTTTACAGAAGTTGCTTGAAGTCCATGGGGTTTACGATAAAGATATATCAAAAAAAATCACCTGGGAAAAAAGAAAGCGCTGGGTCTCGATAGTATTAACCATTCAAAGGTTCGTATCTTAGTTTGAATTTTCAGCAACGGGATAGTTTTACCTGTTTGCATCCATTGAGGATTAAATCACCAGATATATGAGAGAGAGAATAAAATGGGTTTGGTTTATCTGCCCGGGTTACCTGTTCAAATTCCAGTCATAGTAAATATATTCAAACTGGATATGCTGCCCTGATTGTTTCAGAAAATCACGAGCGTTGCTGTCGGCCAGGTAGTCTTAAACAAAATCAATTACACCTGTTTTTCCCCCGAAGTCCTCCTCATACCATTTGAATATTTCGGAAAGCATGAGTTTTCCCTCTTCAGGAAGAAAGACAACCTCTGAAGAGTTAATAAAACTTTTTGCCGCTTTTTCAAGTTGATCGTAAATTTTCAAAGGTTCATAGTAATCAATAGGTGCACAGGACCGCGAGCCGCAGACCAGTGAAAAATGGATGCGCGGGTCCACTGGAGTCACAAGCCATTTTTTTCTGTTATCAAAGGTGCCGAACTGCCTGAACGGCCGGAACCACGGCCGGAGATTGCCGCGGAGAATTCCATGTTCAATATCATCAGGTGAATAGAGATACTCACCTATCTGGTATTTGATGGAACTGAAGAAATCAGCCATCTCCTGTACAGATTTTTCGATCGACAGTCTCACAATCCCGTCAACAACAATGGTATTATAGAGGTTGACCCAGAAGGCAATCTTTTCTCTACGTCCCAATAAACTGGCAGGATCAAAGTTCTGTAAGCTGTTTGTTAGAAGTCGGTAATTATCAAAACCTTCGGATTCCTTGAGAGCCGGATAATCAACGC
>JAFDCT010000230.1 GCA_019312695.1 Deltaproteobacteria bacterium
AGTAGAGCTTTTTCCGCCCAGTGCCTCAATCCTTCAGGGGACTCGCCATTTTCGAGCCTCTGGTGCAGCTCCAGGAGTTGTTCTGCGACTGCCTCGTTTTTTTCACGGCATGCCAGCCTGGCCTGCTCCATTAATGCCCAGTCACCGGTATCCCAGAAGCTTTTGCTGGCATCACTCAACTCCTGGCAGAGAAGTTTGCGCATGCCGTCCAGGAAAGAAAAATAAAAACCCAGTGAACTTTTTTTCTCGCTGGCCACAATACGGCTCAAAAGGCCCATGGAATTGGTATCGGCCAGGATATCCTTGACTGCCCTGGCCAGCAGTTCAAGGGCTGAGGCAGGATAGGCTGCTATTATCTTTTTCAGGACTTTACTGTCCAGCATGTTCTCGTGACGCTCACCCACTTCATGGTAGATAAAAATCTCCAGTTCCCCATCAATCATTTCATCAAAATGGGCTATCAATCTGTCGCGGTCAAGGGTGCAGCCGTCTATTAAGAAGCCATATGAGGCAAGGGCCTGCTGCATGGCGATCCTGCACGAAGGATTTATCTCCTGTATCTGATCCCAGAAAAAAAAGCGCATGGGCTCCTTTCTGATATAGATAACTCCATCCTGGAGCATGGCAAAGGGACTGGAAAGTTCCCGGGCTTTTTCCCTGCCCAGAATCAGGGTAGAACAGCCCTCGACCAACCGTTCCTCGAGAACTTCAGCCATGAAAAAAACCGCTTTCATGGATCGACCGTAACCGGCCCCGTAAATGTGATTAGCAGCAGACAAAAATCTGTTTATGGGGGGCAGTAGGAAAGGATCTATGCTTTCACCATTAACAGGGATGGGTTTAAACGGTTCATTACATATTGATTTCCAGTATTCTTCCTTGGCTGCGATCCAGTCAAGCAGCACCGGTGAATCAGGTTCCACCCATGGCTCAAGGCCGTGCTCCCATTTATAGAGATTCCGCAATTTCAACACCAGGGTACAGATAGAATAGACTCCATTGTCCCTGGCATCTGAAATATCACAGTTTTGCTTTATTGTTTTTAGAAAAGATTCGTCAGTCATGTTCTAGAGTTCGAGTCGACCTAATTAAATCCACCCCGGACAAACCCTCTATTCAATTTAATCTCCGGGGCCCGATTAGGAGTGTACACCTGTACTCTGTTATCCTCTAAAAACTTCACCGTAGTAAGCGGTTCAATTGAGTACCAGGCACCTACTCTTTTACCGTTTGGATCAAGAATATAAGCGGCAAAATAAGAATTCGTCCCCCTGTAATCCTGCTCAGGCGAAATGGTATCAATCCATTTTCGCATCTGGGTATAATCGACATTGGGAACACTGACCCAGAGATTCCTGGTATTCTCCAGTTCATAATCACTGTGGAGTGCCAGGATGGCCTCAGGCTTACCATAACCACCAGAAATGTAATAAAGATGATCTGGCAATACCTCATAATTGAGAAACATATTGTCCAGCTCTCTATTCCTTTCAAGTTTGCCATAATTGCCACCAGCACATCCGGCCATAAGAATAAGTGCCAGAGCGGCTGCCACTAAAGTTAATAATCCATGCAGTTTCCTGTGCGAACACCTCAGTATGTCTATCATGGCTCTATCCTCATCATTAGATACTTTTAAATAATTCTAAACTCTTCCCCGAATACCAATTAATTATACCGTAATCACAGCTATTCTTCTATGCCAGTAATTAAGCAGGAAAATTCTTTTTTCCCCCCGGAACTGCTCCCTGCTTGACAGCAAAAGCTATCTAATGTAAATATTTGTAATATCAGAATTTTTCTTATTTGCGTTACTAGTAACTGTTCCGTCAAAAGTAAAACCCCAGCAAGTTATGCTCAAACGATACCTGGTTAAACTCCTTGACCATCTGGCCCCGCGGGAGGGTTTGGTTCTGCTGGTCATGGCTGTTGTGGTCGGGGTAGCAACAGGATTTGCTGCTGTTTTCTTTATTCGCCTCATCGCATTTATCCAGATCTTCTTTTATGGCGGTGCCGAAAAAATACTGCCGGCCTTGGGCCGCCTCTGGATAATCCTGATCCCGGTAATCGGTGGCTTATTGGTGGGGCCGATTATTGTTAAGTTTGCCGTGGAAGCCAAAGGCCATGGCGTGCCTGAGGTGATGCAGGCCCTCATCCTGCGCGGCGGCCGAATCCGGCCCCGGGTAGCCCTGGCAAAAATTATCGCCTCCGCGCTTTGCATAGGCACGGGTGGTTCAGCCGGACGGGAGGGTCCGATTGTCCAGGTCGGCTCTGCTCTGGGTTCATCTGTCGGACAATGGCTGCATCTGTCTGACGATCGCATAAAAAACCTTGTTGCCTGCGGTGCCGCAGCAGGAATTGCCGCAACATTCAATGCGCCTATTGCAGGGGTTGTTTTTGCCATAGAGGTACTGCTCAGCGAACTTCAGGTAGCAGTATTCGGCAACGTTGTTGTCTCTGCCGTGGCTGCAAGTATCGTCAGCCGTATCTTTCTGGGCTCCCGTCCTGCTTTTGTTGTACCAGGCTATGCCATGCACTCACCCTGGGAAATTCTGCTTTATATTTTTCTTGGGCTCCTGGCAGCACTTGTCGGCATCTTCTTTATACGCCTGCTTTACTATACCGAGGATGTTTTTGACCGGCTTACCATTCCGCAGTGGCTCAAACCGGCTTTAGGTGCTCTGCTGCTTGGCATTCTGGCCTTCTGTTATCCCTACACTGGGACCATCTCCTATATCTCAGCAGAAGACATGACTCTGGGCCTGCCCATTGTAGAAAATTATCCACATATCTTCGGTTCGGGCTTTCTATTTCTTGAAGAGGTTCTCCAGGGCCGTGCCCCCTTCTTTCTGCTTTTTCTTCTTATTTTCCTTAAACCGCTTGCAACTTCATTCACCCTCGGATCAGGCAATTCCGGTGGTGTTTTTGCTCCTTCCCTTTTTACCGGTGCCATGCTGGGCGGCGCCTTTGGCTACATAGCCATGCACCTTTTTCCAGATATTCCCATTGAGATAGGGGCCTATGCCCTGGTCGGCATGGCTGCGGTTTTCTCGGCAACAGCCAGAGCACCGCTTACTTCCATGCTCATTGTCTTCGAAATGAGTAATGACTACCGGCTGATCCTGCCCCTGATGGCTGCAGGAATGGTTGCCTCCACCTTCGCTCAATGGTTGCACTCAGAGTCCATTTACAGCCTGAAGCTCTCAAAACGTGGCATTCGTTTCGATCAGGGCAGGGATATGGATATCATGCAGACCGTTCAGGTTGAGGAAGTAATGAATAAATCTCCAATCACCATGCAGAGTGAACAGAGCGTGGCAGAACTTTTTGCCGCCTTCCAGGAAACCCATCTTGGCGGTTTTCCTGTGCTTAAAAGCAATAAAGAGCTTTACGGCGTTGTCACTATGCAGGATATGGAAAGGACAATTCAGGATATCGAGCGAACTCTGCATCGAAAGGAAATCAACCTGCGGGACCTTAGAATATGGGACGTGGCCACTCCCGCCCCCGTCACGGTTTTCCCTGACGAACCCATCTGGTCAGCTATCAGAAAAATGGCTCCACGTGACCTGGCCAGGCTGCCGGTGGTCGCAAGGAGCAACCCTAAACAGTTTGTGGGCCTCATCAGCCGCAGCGATATAGTCCGGGCTTATAATGTCGGTTTAATGCGCAAACAGAAAGACCAGTTGGCCCAGGAACGTTCTGCTCTGCGCAAGGTCACCGGGCTTGATTTCATTGAGATCCTGGTGGAATCAAATTGTGATGGCACAGGCAAAAGGCTGGCGGATATGGACCTGCCCCAAAATACCAATGTTGTCTCAATCCTCCGCTATGGCACAGTTCTCGTACCCGACGGCAACACCAAAATACTTCCCGGAGACGTGATAACCGTACTCTGCCTTTCCAACCAGATAGAGAAAGTACGGCAACTTTTTGTCTGCCACGACAGTTGAAAATTCCCGGCCTTTTCTCCTCTTTTTTCCTCTATTATACCGCAGAACCCCCAAAACCCTGACGCATGGATGAATCAATAACTAACAAAAGGAATCGCCATTGAATTAAAAGGCAATTCGAGTATTATTGTTTTCTTCAACTGGTGAGAAAACGGTAAGCAAATATATTATTTAACCATTCCGGGCAATGAAGAAATCTATTACAGAAGAATCCATACTTTTGATCAGCATATTCAAATGGTTTATCGTCGCGAGCCTGGTCGGTGTTGTTGTTGGAGCTTCGACCTCTGTCTTTCTGGTATCCCTGAACTGGAGCACTACCCGCCTCGGTGAATACCCTTACTATTTTCTTCTGCTCCCGCTGGCACTTGCTCTTAGCTCCTATATTACAAAATACCTGGCGCCGGAAGCTGAAGGTCATGGCACCGAGAAGGTGATCGAGGCAGTGCACCGCCAAGACGGCTATATCAAGGCTATCGTGGTCCCTGTAAAGCTGGTAACAACTGTTATAACCCTTGCCTGCGGCGGTTCGGCAGGAAAGGAAGGTCCCTGTGCCCAGATCGGAGGCGGACTGGCCTCAATAATAGGCAACCTGCTGCATTTTGATAAGGCAGACCGCAAAAAACTGGTGATCTGCGGTATCAGCGCCGGGTTCGCCTCTGTATTCGGAACGCCCATCGCCGGTGCCATTTTCGGCATTGAGGTCCTGTTTATCGGTGGCATCATGTATGACGTGCTCCTGCCAACCTTTATCGCCGGGGTTATGGGTTACCAGGTTTCTTCAGCTCTCGGCGTTTCTTACTTCTATCACAAGATTGATTTTGTCCCCGCCTTTACGGAACTTTTTTTCATTAAAGTTATTCTCGCCGGGGTCTTATTCGGAGTCTGCTCCCTGCTCCTGATCGAGACATTAAATATGTTCCAACGCTGGTCTGAAAAGATACCCTGGTGGGCACCCCTGAAGGGTTTCCTGGGTGGCGGCGCCCTCATCCTCTTAACCCTTTTTCTCTCCTCGGATTACCTTGGACTCGGCCTTAATGTCATTGAAGCAACACTGGCTGGCGCTAAAGTAGCCTGGTTTGCCTTTGGCGCAAAAATTATTTTTACCTGTATTACCCTTACCTTTGGCGGCAGTGGCGGCATGGTGACACCTGTGTTTTTTATCGGTGCCACATTCGGCAGCCTCCTGGCAACACTACTTGGCGTCGATCCGGGCACCTTTGCTGCCATCGGCATGGTGGCTCTCCTGGCCGGTGCAGCAAATACCCCCATTGCCGCTTCCATCCTGGCTGTGGAATTGTTTGGCCCCCAGATAGCACCATATGCAGCTGTCGCCTGTGTCACCAGCTTCCTGATGACCGGGCATAGAAGTGTCTATCCTTCGCAGATTTTTGCCATTATGAAGTCTTCATCCTTTCGGGATCAAACCGGTAAAGAAGTCACCGATGCACAGGCAGAATTTTTGATACGCCGAAAAAGCCTTACCCGTTATAT
>JAFDCT010000231.1 GCA_019312695.1 Deltaproteobacteria bacterium
TACCGGGTCAAAACCATTCAATCTCCCTGTGGTCATATGTGAGACTGACCTCTTTGCCGGGAAAAAGCTTGAGGTCTTCAACCTGGTTGCGCTCCAAGCGGATGGTGATCGCCAGTTCTGCTACTTTAATTGCTGCCTGGACTGTTTTGCCGTTGCGCTCAAGAAAAAGACGGCTGACAAACCCCTTAAGAGAATTCATCTCCCACTTCAAAAAAGGATCTTTACCTGATAAAGATATTTTTAATCTTGCTGGGTCAAGGATTACCATCTGTTTCCCTTCCTCTGGTATTGGTACTACAAGGATCTGGCCATCTTCAAGCTCTTTTTGCAGCAATCCCCTCTGCCCCAAACGCCACGGCCCATAAACTGAGCATCCCAGCCCACCTTTAAAAAGTTTTCCATGCAGCAGATGCAGCACCGTGTCACAGGTTTCATACAGCCATTGCCAGTCATGGGTTGCCACGATTAAAGTTGTGCCCCACTCTTCTCTGGCTCTGAGCGAAGCTTTTCTAATGAGACGCCCGCTGTCTGCATCAACCATTGCAGTCGGCTCGTCCAGCAGCAGCACTTCTGGTCTGAGCACCAACCGGGCTGCAAGTGCAACACGCTGTGCCTCACCTCCGGATAAGGTGGTACATTTTCGCCTGGCAAAATTTTCCGGCGCTAGACCTACCTGTGCTAAAGCTTCACCAACACGTCCTTTCAGGTCATTGGTATCACCCCTTATTTTTAAGCCATAGGCAACATTTTCAAAGACAGAGCGGCGTAAAAGATACGGTTCCTGCGGTAGCAGGGTAACCCTGAATCGAACCGTATCAGCAAAAGGGGCAACCTTCTTTCCTTTGAA
Source organism: Deltaproteobacteria bacterium (assembly GCA_019312695.1). Classification (GTDB taxonomy): domain Bacteria; phylum Desulfobacterota; class Desulfobulbia; order Desulfobulbales; family BM004; genus BM004. Next base: position 848 of record JAFDCT010000231.1, read on the forward strand.
GAAAATGGTGCCATAGGTAGGCTCTTCCAGAAAGACAAGAAGTTTAAGCAACGTGGATTTGCCGCTGCCGTTCGGTCCGATAAGACCCGTTATCGATGCCGGCGGGATAGAGATATCTTCAATGGAGAGCACCTGCTTATCTCCATAATAATGGTCTATATTCTGCAAGTGGTACATCTTCAGCCTCAGATCCTCCTGCGTAAGCTTGCCAGAGAAATATTGACGGTCAGGGCAATTAGGAGCAAAACCAGGCCCAAGGCTATACCCATGCTGAATTCCCCCTTGCTTGTCTCAAGGGCAATGGCTGTGGTTATGGTCCGGGTATGCCACTTGATGTTTCCCCCCACCATCAGGGAAATTCCAACCTCTGTTAAAACTCTGCCTGTGGCAGTGACTGCTGCTGCAAGGATACCCAGGCGAACTTCACACAGAGTGGTGGCAGCAATCTGTTTCCGGCTTGCTCCCAGCGACATGAGGGTAATCCGCAAATTACGGTCAGCACCCTCTACAGCGGTTGCTGTCAGGGCAATTATAATGGGCAGGGACAGCAGTGTCTGACCGATGGCAATGCCCGGTATGGTAAAGAGAAGCCCTGCCTCACCAATAGGCCCGTTCCGGGTAAGCAGAGCGTAGACGACAAGTCCTATAAAGACCGTAGGTAATGCCAGAAGGGTATCAACAATGATGCGAATTTGTTTTTTAAAACTGAAATCAAAATACCCCAGCAGATAGCCAAGAGGAATACCCAGCAGCAGGCTCCCTGCCATTGCCAGCCCTGAAGCTCGCAGTGTTCCATAGATCGCCGAATATGTGGCCGGATCACGATTGACCAGAAGAGCGAAGGCCCGGATAAAACCCTCCTGAATAAAATCCATTCCTTTTACCTGACTGCATTTGGAGTAAAGAGTTGTTTTTCCATGAGCCTGAAATCCCCAATCATCCTTTGCCCGTTTTCTCCTGCCAGCCACCCCGACAGGATTTGCGCTTTTTCATATTTCACACTGGGGCAATGTTTTGGGTTTACAGTTAATATGCTGTATTGGTTCAACAGCACATCATCTCCCTCAACCAGGATGACCAATGCGGGGTTAGGATCAGCTACGGATTCATATTTGATATAAGTACCCCGGTCGGTCATGGTATACCCTTTCAATTCTGCCGCAATATTTATGGTAGCCAGCATACCCTGACCACTCTGCCTGTACCATTGTTCTTTTTCAGGTATCGGTAAATCCGCGTCTTTCCACAAGGCCAGCTCCTTCTTATGGGTGCCGGAATTGTCTCCCCGGCTGACAAAGGGGCTGTCTGTCGATCTTATTGCCATCAGGGCGGCAGCCACATCCTTCCCCTTTATTCCTGCCGGATCTTCGGGAGGACCGATGAGGACAAAGTCGTTATACATTATTTCCTGTCTCCCGACGCCGAATCCCTGGTTGACAAAAACTATCTCAGCCTGGGGAGCATGGACCAGGAGAACATCCACATCGCAATTTTCGCCAAGTTTCAAGGCCTTGCCTGTACCTGTAGCTGTCCAGCGGACTTCTGTACCTGTTTCGCCTGTAAAGGCAGGCAGAAGAAAGTCTAGCAGCCCGGTATTGTCAGTACTGGTGGTTGTTGCCATCAAAAGGGTTTCCTCAGCTTCGGCAGCACTGCTGTTCTTTGCAGTCAGGAAAAGAGAACCATACTGATAAGTAATGGCAATGGCCAGTATAAATACAATTTTGCTTAACACCCATTTCTTCTTCATTTCTTATCTTCTCCAAGGTAGTTTTCTTTGGGAAGTCTTGAATTATCTCTAACGAATTTAATTTGTCCTAACCGGTAAAATTTGTATGTTGGCACTATGCCCAAATCAGACAATTATGTCAATATTGACATAATTGAACCCATTGTTATTTCTATAAAAAATTTCAAGTTTGGCTGTAAAGATGGCTAAGCAAAAAACAAATTCGTTGTACGGAAAAAAATATGGCTTGAAAACAGTAATAGTAAGGTTGCCTTTGGTCTTGGCAGGTTCAGAATCCTTGCGGCAATCGAACGTTTAGGATCCATGAACTCTGCAGCCACAGAATTATCAATGAGCTATCGCTTCGGCTGGTGCAGGATACATGAATCTGAA
>JAFDCT010000232.1 GCA_019312695.1 Deltaproteobacteria bacterium
GTTAATGATTGCCAGTCTGTTACTAGACTCATTTTAGAGAAGGCTGAGGCAGCCTATGCCAGGGTTTATCCTGTGGGCGCCATCAGCAAGGGTTCCTTCGGAGAATCGCTTGCAGAATTTGGCGAGATGAAGAAAGCCGGGGCAGTGGCCATTACGGATGACGGCAAACCCGTGATTGACAGCCAGTTGATGCGCAGGGCTTTAGAGTATGCTTCAAACTATAAAATGTTGGTGATATCTCACTCAGAGGACGCCGGCCTTAGCCTTAATGGCGCCATGAATGAAGGGTTTATCTCAACCAGCATGGGGCTTAAAGGCATTCCGCATATCGCTGAGGAGATAATGGTATACCGTGATCTGGCCCTGGCCGGTTATACCGGCTGCCACCTTCATCTGGCCCATATCAGTACCAGGGAATCTATCGATCTTATCCGGCAGGCCAAGAAAAAAGGCTACCCGGTAACCGTGGAAACAGCCCCACACTACTTCACGCTGACCGAAGATGCTGTCATTGGTTACAACACAAACGCCAAGATGAATCCGCCGCTGCGCAATCAAAAAGACCGGGAGGCAATCATTGCGGCAATAAAAGATGGAACCATCGACGTTATTGCCACCGACCATGCCCCCCATTCAATTCTGGAAAAGGATATAGAATTTGACCAGGCTGCTAATGGTATAATCGGCCTGCAAACTGCTGTGCCTCTTGCATTGGCTCTTTATCAAAGGGGCATAATTGATGTATCCAGGCTGATCGAACTTCTTTCAGCCAATCCAGCCAGGATTCTCGGTGTTAAGGGCGGTTCGCTGAAAGTTGAGGCTGATGCTGATATTACTGTAATTGACCCGGGACAAAATTTTATTTTTCAGGAGCAGGACATTCTCTCCAAAAGTAAAAATTCCCCATTTATCGGTTCCAAGCTGCAGGGAAAAGCGGTTTTAACCCTTTGCGGCGGCAGAATAACACATAATCTTCTATAGTCCTGACCCGGAAAATCTCTGCCGCATTATATTTACCCGCTCAATGCTTTCATTCATCCTTGCTTTCAGTTGAGGATTTTTTTTAATGGCAGCAGTTGTTTTTGTAACAGCGTCAATTACCTTCTCATGGCTGTGGCAGATAAGAAGCAGGTCGGCTCCGGCTCCAAAAGCCTGCAGGGCACCCTGGCTCAGGTTTCCTTCCTTCTCAATCGCTCCCATTTCCAAATCATCTGTAATGATAACTCCCTTATAATCCAAGTCATTCCGCAACAGGCCTGTAAGAATTTTTTTTGACAGGGTAGCGGGGTAATCCGGGTCAAGATGCCGGTAGATTGTGTGAGAGGTCATAATAGACGCCACACCTCTATCTATGGCCTGCCGGAATGGCAAAAGATCGTTTAAGCGTATGTCGGGTTCTGTTTTTTCAACATATGGAAGCTCAAAATGCGGATCAACCACCGCCGCTCCCAGGCCGGGGAAGTGTTTACCGCAGGCTGCTATGCCTCTTGCCTGCATTTCCTTTATTGCAAGGCAACCAAGCTCCGCCACTTTTTCCGGTTCAGATCCAAGTGAGCGCTTCTCCATAAAATACCCTTTACCTGTTTCACAGACATCAAGTACAGGCGCAAGGTTGTAATTTACACCTATGCCTTTCAGTTCAGCAGCACAAACTGCTGCATAATCCATAAGTGCTTTTCGCGGCTCTTCAGATTCTGCCAAAACCCTGGCATCAGGAAACTGAACAAAAGGGGGCGGCAGGCGTGCAACAGACCCTCCTTCCTGGTCTATTGCAATGAGGGGAGGGGGCAAGCCATTATCCAGGCAGGCCTTATTCAGTTCTTCGGACAGGAATTTCAGCTGCGCCTGGTTAGCAACATTTCTTTTAAAATAAATAAAGTTGTTAACCCCAAACTCATGTATCAGGTGCAGGGTTGACTCATCCAGCGCCAGCCCTGGAAGGCCAACCATAAAAAGCTGGCCGAGGTTGAATAATTCTGCCTTAGTGTCGGCCACTGTCATTACCCTGCCTTTTTGTGGTATGGCAGGGGGTCGTCAATCCCTGCTTCTGAAAAACCCTTACGCCTGAGCCGGCAGGCATCACATTGGCCGCAAGCGAGACCATCAGGCGCGGGGTCGTAACAACTGTGAGTAGTGGAATAGTCAACCCCGAGTTCCATGCCCTTTTGTATTATTTGTTTCTTGGTGCTGTGCATCAGAGGAGTATTGATGCGCAGAGTTCTTTTTTCTTCAGTCCCGGCTCGGGTGGCAAGCCGGGCCATTTTTTCAAATGCTGCAATATATTCCGGCCTGCAGTCCGGATAGCCGCTGTAATCAAGGGCATTGACCCCGATGAAAATATCATCGGCACCGACCACTTCCGCCCAAGCCATGGCATAAGCCAGAAAGATGGTATTTCTCCCCGGAACATATGTCTGGGGAACACCCTGCTCCATGGCTTCAAAAGTGCGGTTCTTCGGCACCTTGACATCAGTGGTCAAGGCTGAACCGCCGATCGCATCCAGCCCTATATTAAGCACCAGGTGATCAGCAGCGCCAAGCTTGACACTGTTTGCCTTGGCCCTGGCCAACTCAATAGCCTGTCGCTGGCCATAGTGAAAACTCAGACAGTAACAGGCAAACCCTTTTGCTCTAGCTATGGCAAGCACCGTTGTGGAATCAAGGCCGCCGCTTAACAGTACGATCGCTTTAGGCTGTATTGCATTATTTTCTTTATTCTCCATACTTTTCACAATACTGAAAGACTTTGAAAAGGACAACAGGGATGTGTCCTATGCTGTTAACTGCACAGGCAGTTTCCTTGTTATTGTTATCTCCCTGGGGCTGACATCTGCCTGGTAGGCAAGCACCATTACCCCTTCCGCTGCTGCCTTAACAAGCGTCTCTGCATATAAAGGATCAATATGATGCGCGGGTTTGAAGTAGTCAGCATCCCCTCGCTGCACACAGAAAAATACCGCTGTGGTATGTCCCTGCCGCTTGAGTGCTGCCAGTTCAAGTAAGTGTTTAGTGCCTCTTGCTGTTTTGGCGTCGGGAAACATTGCAGCCCCATCTGCTGCCAATGAACAGTTCTTTACCTCCAGGTAAATGAGCTTACCTTCCCGTTCCAAAAGAAAATCGAGGCGGGTATTTGCTGATGTCTTTACTTCCTGGACAATAGAATCAAGATTGCCGAA
>JAFDCT010000233.1 GCA_019312695.1 Deltaproteobacteria bacterium
CCTGGGCCCTTGAACCGGACCGGAAATTATGAAATAAAGCCCGGAAAATTGACCAGAGATCAACACCAGGATGCTCGTAAAAACGCGCGTCCTCAGCAGCGACAAAGGCCTTGGGCAGCAGTTCGGGCAGCATTTCCAAGGCAACCACCCGGCGGTTTTCCTCAAATATCTCTTTCAGCACTTTATTGTTACTGGCCAGAACCAGTGTTGTCATCTTGGGTTCGTAATCCTTAATGGATCTGAGGTTGGGAATATCAAGCAGGATAAAAAGATACAGGGTAAAACTGATGAACAGGGTCAACCCAAAACCTATCCCGGCAAGAAATAGGATGCAATGAACATGGGTCCAGGGTGTGTTCCTCTTGGACTGGCTGGATGTTCTTTTCTTTCCCGCAGAAGCTTTTTTTCTTTTAACTGCGGTTTTTTTGCTTTTACTCTGTGATGATGTTTCTTTACCCATTTTTTGCTGCACTTGTATGGAGATAATTTGTAGTGTAATTTATGTCGCTGCGGTTTATTTACATCATGAAGACGAAGAACACAAATATCAATCAAGCCCCAGCCAAGGGAGATTATCTTGTCAAAAATTAAAATCCTTTCCGAACATTTGGCCAACCAGATAGCGGCCGGTGAAGTAATTGAACGCCCGGCTTCCGTGGTCAAAGAACTTCTAGAAAACGCCATTGATGCAGATGCCGGTCAGGTGCACATTGAACTTGAAGGCAGTGGTACCAAGCTTATCAGGGTCATTGATAACGGCATGGGTATGGATGCTGATGATGTGCTCCTCTGCCTTGAGCGCCATGCCACAAGCAAATTGGGTGAGAGCCCGAATGATGCCGGCAGGCTGACGGCAATTCATAGCCTCGGGTTCCGGGGTGAAGCATTACCCAGTATTGCGTCAGTTGCCAAAATGTCCCTTATCTCACGAACCGAAAATGAACCACTTGGTACCCGTGTTGAAGTCCGCTACGGCAAAGTCCTGAAAATCCATGAAACAGGCTGCAACAAGGGTACTGTCATTGAGATCAGAGACCTGTTCGGTAATATGCCGGCCAGAAAAAAATTTCTTAAAAGTGGACGCACAGAACTCTTTCATATAGAGGAAATTATTAAGAATTATGCTTTGGCAAATTACAGGCTGGGTATCACCTACAGGGTCAATAACAAAACTCTCCTGAATTTTGCAGCCCAGGCCGATACCCTGGAAGACCGGGTAAGATTGCTGTATACCAGGAATGTTTCTGTACCGTTGATCCCTCTCCAGGAGCAGGATGATACAATCTCTTCCAATGACCCAATTACCATTGAAGGCTTCCTGCTTTCTCCTGAACAATCCTTTGCAGCCACTACCAGGCTCAGACTTTTTGTTAACGGCAGGGCGGTGAAGGACAGGATGATGGCACATGCAGTAACTGAAGGGCTTTCAGGCTATCTCATGAAAGGCCGGACAGCTGCCGGTGTTGTCTTTCTTACCGTTCCTTATGAAGCGGTCGACGTCAATGTCCACCCCACCAAACAGGAAATACGCTTTCAACAGCCGAACCGCATCCATGAAAAAATAGTCTCGACAGTGAGACATGGCATGAACAATTACCAGGAATCGATCAAGAATGCTATTTTTGGCCGCAATCTGGAATTGAAGGAACCAGAAGCCAAACATTTCCCAGTTGAAGAAAAAAAAGACACCACCCCCAAAAAATCCCGGCTCTGGAGCACTCCATCGGATATCTCCTTTTCAAAAAGTCCCGGACGGGATTTTGATTCTGCCCCTCTTGGATATGCATCAAAAGAAACTTTTTTTATGCCGGATGAAAACAGGAAAAGTGTTTCGACAGCCGAACCTGCTTCTCCTTTCTCCCAAGCTGAGGCAGAAACGATTCCGGTTCCTGAATCCCTTAAACCCATCGGGCAGTTCATGGACCTTTATCTCCTTTGCGAAGCAATTAACGGGGAGGAAAGTTATCTGGTGGTGATTGACCAGCACGCGGTCCATGAAAGAATACTTTTCGAAAATCTCAAGAAACAGTTTGCTGCCAGACAGGTTGCAAGACAAAGTCTCATGTTCCCTAAAATGCTTGAATTGAGACCTGAATACGGGACAATACTGAAGAAACACAGGGAACAGATAGAGCAGCTCGGCCTTGTGGTTGAGGAATTTGGTGGTGACAGCTACATTATAAAGACTGTTCCTGCAGTTGTCAGCCACCTTGCCCCTGAAGAAATTCTGACAGGGATTCTCATGGAATTCACCGGGCCTGAATATGGTCAGGATCAAGGGAAAAAACGTGCTGATGCAACAAGGCTCGATGACATCCTTTCATCAATGGCCTGCAAGGCTGCCATCAAAGCCGGTGAAAACTTGGATGCTCTGGAAATGCAACAGCTTCTCAAGCTCATGCGTGAAAGCAATGCCTTTACCCATTGCCCCCATGGCAGGCCCGTAGTTCGAATGTTTTCTGCGGCAAGGGTTAAAAAATGGTTTAACCGCACCTGATTCTTACCGATTGTTGAAATGACATCTGCTTACATTTCACAACTTGTTTCTGCAGTTTTATTTTATGTGGCTTAATCG
>JAFDCT010000234.1 GCA_019312695.1 Deltaproteobacteria bacterium
AAAAGAAGGAGGTATAAAGTAAAAAGGATCCTTTAGAATAGGAATCTTGATTCAGGTATCGTTAAAGATATATAGTATGTTAAATAGGAAAAAATATATTTTACAAGGAGCTAATACATGAGTATCCAGCAATTGCTTGATCTAGGCAGATTAGGCATACATAAAGATTTAACCTGCAACCTGGGAGAGGTTAAAGGGTTGGAGAATCTGCACTTCTCCCAGCTTGTCACTGAGGCAATCCACAGAGGCGAAGGCAGGCTCAGCAGAAAGGCAACCCTGCTCATTAATACCAGAGTAGACGATCAGTATGGAGAAAAAAGACATACCGGCAGAACTCCGAGTGCCAGATATATTATTGATGATGCCGCTGGCGTTGATTTCTCCAATGCAAAACTCAATCAACCCATGAGCCGTGAAACGGCAGACCTCATTTATGAGGAAATGATCAACTATATTAATGGCCAAAAGGAGATCTTCGTCGCCAACAGGATGCTGGGGGCAGACCTTGAAAATGCCTTTCCTCTTCAGTTCATTACTTCCCATGCCTCACGGGCCCTTTTTGCTCTCAATCAGTTTCGTGATCTGCCTCCTGTGGAAATGGTTCTGCCTGGTCAAATTAAAGAGGATGTCGTGACCGCCATTGTCCTGCCCGATCTGAAACTCGATGCGGAAAAGTATGGTTTAAAACAGGACGGCGCCGTTATCCTTGATTTCAGTAAGCGCAAAATACTTGTTTCCGGGATGAAATACTGCGGTGAACCGAAGAAGGGTGTCTTTACCTTTCTCAATTATATCTATCCTACCATGGGCATCTTTCCCATGCACTGCGGGGCTAATATCGGCCACAATAGGGACTCCGCCCTCTTCTTCGGGCTTTCCGGAACGGGAAAAACCACCCTCTCCTCTGATCCGAACAGGACCATGCTGGGCGATGATGAAATAGCCTGGGGTAAAAATGGACTTTTTGCCATGGAAGGCGGCTGTTACGCAAAACTTATCAAGCTCGATAAGAATGCTGAACCTGATATCTACAATGCCATGAAGAGGTTCGGCTCCCTGGCTGAAAACGTTATTATGCATAAGGGGAAATTCAACTATGATGATGCAGGCATCACGGAAAACAGCAGAGGATCATACCCCCTGAGAAATCTGCCGAATCCCAGTGAAAGCGGCATTGCCAAGCCCCCGAAAACAATTTTCTTCCTGTCGGCGGATGCCACCGGAACATTGCCACCCATTTCCAGGCTAACCCCGAAACAGGCAATGTATCATTTTCTAATGGGCTATACCTCAAAGCTGGCTGGGACAGAAGTTGGAGTAACTGAACCGGTCCCATCTTTCTCAGCCTGCTACGGGCTTCCCTTTATGCCAAGGAACTTATTTGAGTATGCCCAGCTCCTGGAAAAAAAACTGGAGCAATCCGGGGCCCAGGTCTATTTGGTGAATACCGGCTGGTCAGGAGGAGAATACGGTGTCGGAACACGAATCGCTATCCAGGACAGCAGGGCAATGATAGCTGCCGCCCTCAATGGTGACCTGCAGCAGGCAAGGCATCAAACCCATGATCAGTTCGGTTTTGACATGATAACAGAGTGTCGCGGCGTATCATCGCAGGATATTCTCAAACCCTGGGATACCTGGGATAATGTTGCAGCCTACAGACAGGCCGCAAATATGCTGGCAAAAAGATTTCAGGAAGAGTTTGCCAAAAATTACAGGCAAAATCCCGAGGTGATGAAGTTGGCTAAGTGGGGACCATGTCCGGTATAAGTTTTAACCGGGGAGTTCAAAAATGGAAAAAGGGCTGCAATCGAAATAGCTTGCAGCCCTTTTATTTTTTATCAAAAAGAACCGGTAGTCTGGGTGTTTTTTATATATCGGAGACTTCTATGGCAACCAGCACCCCGGGGCTGTATATGGACTCTGAGCATTGCATATCATCCGGGACGATAAGGCCCGAATAGGTGCCGGGTTTAGTATCAGGTGGTACGGTTACAATAAAATCCATGGGCCGGGATGAAGTTCCATCTATCCCGGAATCAAGCCATAAATATGCTGAAGTGAGCCAATTGAGTGGAATATTGCCCTTTTGCTTCTTGGAGCCAACCACGAAATTCAGTGAATAAGTGCTCTTTGAAAAGCCATGAACCGTGAGAGCGGTTCGGCCTGTTTCCCCTGGCTTGACCTTTAATTTCACCACATCGGGAGCAAACGTCACATTAGCGGCCTGAACATTTAAGGCAAAACAAATGCCCATGATTGAAACTATAACTATACATAATTTCTTCATTCTTTACCTCCTGTAATAACTGGCTTCACATGCAAGCTGACTTTGTAAATGTTTCGGTTCAGGGTTCGGATAAATTCTGAAATTACTTTTGCATAATACGTGCCAGGACCATCCTGAACCATGTCAACCTGCCTGAAGCGCTGGAGAGGCTTTAAAAAAAGCAGATTCTCATAGTACCACTTATATTATTAAATTCACAATCTTTTTTAATTTTTAGTAAACTAGGTTTACTCGGACAGAATGGTTTGGTTACTTTTTTTGTCCTTTCATGACATCTTTTTGATGGGAAATGCGGTGGAGAATACCAATGGATGTTGTTGCCCTGGCTGCAAGCCTGGAAATGTTCCCGGTGGCCGTGTTCAGGAACTATCTTGCCTGGATTTTTTTCTGAAACGCTTGTCGTAGCGTTCCTGCTCGCTGTAGATACAGCCGCAGTATGACTGGCGGTATAAACCCATTTCTTTGGACTTATCAATGCCATGCTGCCAACCTGCACGAAAATCATAATAAATAAAGGGGATGTTGTGCTTCTCGGCAAGTTCTTCTGCCTTGAGCCGGATCAATTCATGGTTCTGGTAGCGGCTGTAAAGGAGTGTGGTGGTAAAGGCATCAGCCCTCATTTCCTTTGCCTTTGCAACTACTTCGCGCAATCGCATATCATAACAGAATCGACAACGGCTATCCTCGTGGTTTACAACCTGCCTGAGGTAGTCCCGCAACCCGTATTCACGGTGGTAGTCAACCGGCAGATCCATTTTGGCAGCAAACTGCTCAACCGTTTCAAGCCGTTTCCTGAATTCCAGGTAAGGATGGATATTGGGGTTATAGAAAAAGCCGTGTACCTTGATCCCTTCTTCCCTCAAGATCTCAAGGGGATAGGTAGCGCAAGGACCGCAGCAGATGTGGAGTAAAATTGACATACTACTAGATAGACATCAGGCATGAAAAGCCATTTCACGCAGCCGAGCAGCACAGGGTAGTCCCGTATTCGGGACCAAGTGATCTGCTGCCCTTTCTTTTTGATACTTTTTCTTTTGGGCAAACAAAGAAAAAGTATACGAATCCAGTGTATAATAACACTCTAATATCTAAAGGATCATAAAAAAGAAAATTATTTATCCGTAAAGCAATTGAAACCGTTCCCAGAAATCGGGAAAGGACTTTGCCACACATTCCTCGCCAAGCACTTTCACACCTGGAACAGCC
>JAFDCT010000235.1 GCA_019312695.1 Deltaproteobacteria bacterium
CCTGGGCAGTGGTCAGAGCTGACCGGGCCAGCTCGAAATTCTTCCGGGCCTCTTCAACTTCGAGATATGTTTGGTAAACCTGGAATGATGCCGCGTCCATGAGCTGTGCCAAAAGCTCCCGGGTCTCAGCCACCTGGTAATGGGCTTTCTGCTTTTCATGGTAACGTTTTGAACCATCAAAGAGTTCCCATTTGAACATGGCAATAACCTGCCAGCTCTCTCCGTCGCTGCCAAATGGCAGTTCCTTGTCGTTTAATTGATAGGAAGAGCCGACGCCGAGGGTGGGGATATATGCTGCTTCATTGAGTCTGATATTATTCATGGCATTTTCAAAATGGAGCTGCATGGCTTGAATTTCGCGCCGTGCTTCAGCATTTTTGGTGTAGAAGTCGAGATCATGCAGCATTAAATCCAGATCGTCATCAGCCGGTATTATGGATGATTGTTCAAGACCAAGCAGCAGCCCCAGTGAACGTTGGGCGACTTTAAGGTTTTTATCGGCAGTTACCAGTTTCTGTTCCGCTTCAGTAACAGCGGTTGCTGCCCGCAGAGTATCGGCGTAAAGCCCCAGTCCGTTGTCAAAGCTTAGCTTTGCTATTCGCAGATGCTCAGCGGCATCCTCCACACCCTTTTGGGCCACAAGTTTGTATTCCTCTGCCATCTGGGCCATCAGATAAGTCTGCGCCACCTGCAAGGCCAATGCCTCCTGCCTGCGGAAAAACTCCTCTTTTGTCGCAGCATAGGCCGTCTCGCTCATGTCAATCCCAATTGCGGCCTGCATGGCCAGAATAGGTTGAAAAACAGTTAAAGATGTCTGGAAATCGCTTTCCGGTGCCGGATCATTAAGTGAGCCAATGTCAAAATCCTGCATGGTGAAACGCTTCTGATTCAGCTTGGACATGAAGACATAGGTGGGATTATTTGTCCTGAGGAAACGCTCCTCAAGGGTAAGTTTGGGCATGAGGTTGCTCCGGGCAATGCCGATATCCTCTTTATGTGAGGCCAGGGAATTCTTCAGGGCTATCATCTCGTGATTGTTCCTTAAAGCTCTAGCCACAGCAACATTGAGCGTCGTCAAGTCGGCTGCAGATGCCTGTTGTGGCAAGGGGAAGATAATAGAAATTCCAGCCAGGAGAAAATAGACAAATTTTGTACTTTGAGAATCTTTTTGCCAAACCGACATAGCTCACTCCTCAATAGGGCAAAACAACCCCTGCATGGTTTCAATCAGCCTCGTAAACCTGTCATCAATTATGCGGTTATAGATGAAATTTGCCTGCTTGCGGGTGCCGATAATACCCTGGTGGCGCAGGATGGAAAGATGTTGGGAGATATTGGCATCCGTGGTATTGACGACCGTGCTGATCTCCCCCACGGTCATCTCCTTCTCCTGCAGAAGGCACAGGATCTGGAGCCTGAAAGGATGTGCGATGGATTTCAACAATGCGGCAAGATTCGCTATCTGTTCCGTATTCATATGACCGTCTCCTGGGAATTTAGCAATTAAGCTAATGCTTAAATACTTGCCTGTAAAGGGGGTGCGACAAAATTACGCACCAAAAGAAAAAAATAATAATTTGAACAAAGTAGAGATATTATGAGGTCTGGAATGGTACAGATACAAAGATACTAAAGGTAAGGTTCGATGGCTTTAAAGAACCTTTTGGCCATTATTTCATAACCGGCTGCATTTGGATGGATGGTGTCATACATCAGCTTCTCGTTCCCCATGAGTCCGCCGAGAATATCGGGTACCAGGATTGCCCCGGTATCATTCGCCAGTTTTTCAAACTCTTCCTCATAACCACGATCCCAAAACAGCAGTTTAATGCCCCCGATAATCACAAGGGCACCCGAGGCTTGAATTGCTTCCACTATTTCCAGCAGATTCTTGAAGGCAATATTTTTGTCCACCCCGTTTTTCAGGTCATTGCCGCCAAGGGTGATCAGGACAATGCGGGGCGATTGAGACAGGACATCCTGCTCCAGCCGCAGCAGGGCTCTGGCCGTTGTATCCCCGGGAATTCCGGCATTTATTACGGGTTGTCCGATCATTTCAGACAACCGGGCCGGATAGCTTTTATCGTGTGGAGCGCCTGTACCAAAGGTGAGGCTGTCACCAAAACAGATAATATTCTCTCCACTTAAACTGACCGGTTCCGGAGCGGTACAGGAATTCAGGCACACCAAAAGGCAGAGCAGTAAAACAATAAAGGTGAGAAATAAAAATCTGGGCATCATCAGAAAGCAACAACAAGGGCCAGTTGAAAGGCCACATCCGCAGCAGTTAAAACTTTTATGTCCTCGGCAATTGAAATATCGAGGTAGATATCATCCGTAAAAGCTAGGCTGCTGCCCATGACCAGTTGCAGGGCAGGATCGCCAATGTCTTTGAGGTCGCTGTCATACAGGGCAGACTGGGCATCAAACTGCAGTTTAAGCTGGATGATTTCTGTCGCCTGCCAGCCTATCCCTGCTCTGCCGGCAATGACGAAATTTTTCTGGATATCGGCCAATACACCGTCCATATCCCCCAGAAAAATTCCTGCCAGCCCGGCGTACATGGTGAAGCGGTATTTCCTGAGACTGTAAGGATCATTTAGCATAAGTCCCAGGGAGAAGTCATAGCCGCCGCTGCCGGCCAACCTGTCATAATCGCCGGTGGGTAATTTCAGCTCAGCACTGAAGATAAGTGCCCTGTCCTGCCACGGCCTGTTATAGGCCCCATTGATACGAATGTCTCCAAGGCCGTTTTGGCTGTCGCTCAGTTTAAATGGAGTGGTTCCGCCTGACAGGTAGGCAATGTAAAACACATCGCTTTCCTCTTTGATTCTACCATTTTGCGATAAATTAAAAAAGTCATGCCAGTCATAGATGAAGTCATCAAGAAAGCCACCGTTATGACTGATATATGGAACTTCAAAAGATAACTGCAAATTGTCCCGCAGACCGTAATTTATAATGAGGCTGCCGCGAAAGATTTCACAGTCAGTTGCCAGCTGTTCATTGGCACTAATGGCATTACTGTATGAATTGCTGATGTTGGCGACAAGGCTTACACGCCATCTTCCTGCCTCTGTCAGCGGACTGTTATCAAGAGAGGGAAGGCCGAATATTTGTTTAAATGGAAGCTGGTTGATATTGTGAAAGGTACGGATTTCCGCTGCCCCTGAAGAATTATATGGAGCCGACAAAAGAGTTGCCAGGACGAAAATCAGCAATGGTCGGTTCATTTGTTGTTCCTTGGCTTTATGGTATAAACCCACAAATACAGGACACCTTTTTGCCGGACTAAATTTTTTGCTTGCGAACCCTAATCGCAAATGGTTGGTTTCGATGTCTAAAATAGCTCAATGGCAATGTCAAGTAAAAAGCCGGTGAACTTTTTTAGGTATTTCTACAGATAAGACTTGACCTCAGAGTGTCAGTGTTGAATAGTATCTGCTGTCGAGAATGATTATTGATTTTTGTAACGGCGATGGAATTTACTATGTGATAATTTTTTAACAGGTGAGGTGGAATCATGAAGATTACGATTGATAGGAATGTTGTTGAATTTGTACCGGAAAATGCAGCGGAAACCACTTCAATGGAAACATTGTGGCGAATTCTCATAGACTGTGTAAATGAAACAAAAAACCTGACACCAATCGGTGAGTATGTCCCTATCAAAAAGAACCTTGCCCGTTTTACCATCGAGGGTTTGCCGGGCGGCAAGACGATAATGTCTGAACAGGTTTCAGAGGATGACTGTACCTATATCTGTGAGATCTGCAACAAGTATATGAATGTTAAGAAGGGGCAGGAAATTCCCCTTTGCTGCGGCAGGATAATGGAAGGTGTCGACTGATAGGCGTTTTATATAATTCTTTTAGCGCAAAAAGGGCTTAACAGTAAAGTTAAGCCCTTTTTTGTTTTATAATTGACTCTAGAGCTTCAAAAATTTGTATGTTGTAAAAATGATTATTACTCCTCCCCGTCTTGACAACTCAGCTTGCAGCCACTAATATAAAAAAGCTGCTTTCAGGACAGTTCATTATAAAAATACGTTCTGTTTAAAATGCCTGGGAATCGGTTTTGGCAATAAAACCAGCTTGGTTCCCACGTTTTTTTAAAATCAGGAATATACTGCTGCGACAGTTTTATTATCTGCCTGATTTTAACAAGGGCTTCTGTTTACGGTAACAGATAATTCTGAGCAGGTATCTGCCGAAGGATGTGCCTGCTATATCCCTGTATGTCAGAGCCTTTCGGAAGTTAATTGAATCGTTTCCCCCTCAACCATATTTTTGGGGAAAAACAGCAAAATATGACACTGCTGTGCCAGGTACGGGATAATTTCCGGAGGACATCAAAGGAGGATCGTTATGAGTAAGAAAAAGATTGCTAACAGCATAATAATAAGAGTCGGTGGCGGTATCCGTGAGGTCCCGCGCGAACCTGCCGATATTGCAGATTACCAGGAATCCGCCAACCAGGATCCCGGTTTTGAGCAGAAGGAAGATACGCATCCCTTAGGGATTGATGAAGAGATAAACATGAAATTCAGCTCAAATAAAATTATAAACTGACCTCTCAATATATTATTTTATTTTAACAACCGAGACCGTTATGCCCAAGAGATAGATTAGAAAAGCCTGACAACTAAATCCTTCAGAAAAAGGCCGCGTTGTTTCCAGGCATTGATCGCTTTGATTGCTTCAGCCTTCATCCCAATAAAATATTTCAAAGACCATGAATAAAGATTTCAGCGGCCAGGCTGAAATCTTTATTCCCTTTCCATCAGGGCAGACTTCCTGCCCAGTGATCCTGGAAAATATTTTCCTTTAGATTTTCACTCCTGCATCTGAACCTTGGCCCTGCAAGATGGACATAATTATTTGATTTTACAGATAATGTTTTCCGCTGCGTAATTTTTTTATGAATGTCTTACTACAGAGTTATTGATAAACTCTTCCGGAGTTGCTAGGTTTCCGCATGGTGTTTGTCATGTAATTCCAGCACAATGGTGTAGGAAAGAATGCAAGTTCACGGTAAAATTGACTTCAGCCATCCATCGCCTGATATCCTGCATGCAGCGATATCAGGCGCCTGGCAAATTGACAGCAAGCTGTTCTCATCGGTGGCAACATTACTCAGCAGGCTTTAATCAGATCCCAATATCAAACGTCTTATTCTTGATGCCAATGGCCTTGCAGGATGGGATACCAGCTTTTTAACTTTAATCCGCACCATTACAAAAGAATGCCAGAAGCGGGATATTGGGCTCGAGATAAAGGGCCTGCCAGAAGGGGTATCGCGCTTGCTGCACCTAGCATCGGTTGTACCGGAGCAGAAGGATTCCCAACAGAAGAAAAAACGCCAGCCATTCATTTACGTGGTAGGCCAAAACGCTGTCCTTTTTGCCACGTCAACCGTGCAAATGCTAGGCTTCATAGGTGAAGCGACCCTGTCCTGTTGGAATTTTCTGCTGGGAAAGGCCCGTTTCCGCCGTATTGATCTGCTGCTTTTTATTGAAGAATGCGGGGCTGAGTCGCTCCCCATTGTCACCCTCATAAGTGTTCTCGTCGGTTTGATCCTGGCCTTTGTCGGCGCGGTGCAGCTCAAACTTTTCGGCGCCCAGATATATGTGGCCAACCTGGTTGCCATTGCCATGGCCAGGGAAATGGGCGCACTTATGACCGGCATTATTATGTCCGGCCGCATAGGAGCTGCATATGCCGCCCAACTGGGCACCATGCAGGTTAACGAAGAAATTGATGCCTTGAAAACCATGGGTATATCTCCCATGGAATTCCTGGTGCTGCCCCGCTTGTTTGCCATGGTGTTGATGATGCCCCTGCTTACCCTCTATTCCGACCTGCTGGGAATTATGGGTGGCGCAATCGTCGGGGTAGGAATGATGGACATAACCGTGGTGCAATATCTAACTCAGACCCAGGCAACACTGGATATGGCCAATATTTCTCTGGGAATTGCAAAAGCAGGGATCTACGCAATCATTATAGCGCTGTCAGGCTGTATGCGTGGCATGCAGAGCGGCCGCAGTGCAGCCGCAGTCGGTGAGGCCACGACTTCTGCCGTGGTTACGGCCATTGTGGGCATAATCGTAACAGATGGCATATTTGCCGTCCTATGTGATGCATTGGGTATTTGACACAGAAATGAACACAGTAAACTCAAAAGTAAAACTGAAACCGCATATCATTGTCTCTGGCCTGACAATGGCTTATGGTGATTTTATTATCCAGCGGGACTTGAATTTTACTATCAATCATAATGATATATTTATCATTATGGGGGGCAGCGGCTGTGGCAAGAGCACTCTGCTGAGACATCTGATAGGCTTAAAAAGCCCGGCAAAAGGGCAGATTTATTACGGTGATATAAATTTCTGGGATGCCGGGCCTGCTGAACGCAGCAGGATAATGAGAAAGTGCGGCATACTCTACCAGAAGGGTGCTCTCTGGAGTTCAATGACCCTGGCCGAAAATGTGGCTTTGCCGCTGGAAGAATATACCGACCTGCCAAATCCTGCGATAAAGGAAATTGTGTCCTTAAAGCTGGCCCTGGTCGGCCTTGCAGGCTATGAGGAGTTCTACCCCTCTGAGATCAGTGGTGGCATGCAGAAAAGGGCGGGACTTGCCCGGGCCATGGCGCTCGACCCCGAGATCCTCTTTTTTGATGAACCGTCGGCAGGCCTTGATCCGGTCAGCGCCAGGAGGCTTGACGACCTGATCCTTGAGTTGCGAGACAGCCTTGGCACCACGGTTGTGGTTGTGACCCATGAGCTGGCCAGTATATTTGCCATTGGCAGCAACTCCGTCTTTTTGGATGCGGAAACCCGCACAATGATAGCCCAGGGCGACCCGCACATGCTGTTGGCTGAAACAGTTGACCCGAAGGTAAAAGAGTTCCTCACCAGGGGCAAGACAGTTTCTGCTGAAACCTTTTCAGGGTGGAAAGAATAAACTTTGACACGGGATACCAGATGAGTAAGGAAGTAAATAAAATTGCAATCGGAGGTTTTGTGGTAGGGGGGATAGGACTTGCCGTCCTGGCTTTACTGGTGTTCGGTTCCGGCAAGTTTTTCCAGCGGAAGAGCATGCATGTCCTTTTCTTCGATGGTTCGGTTAAGGGCTTGAGTGTTGGGGCCCCGGTGAAGTTCCGCGGCGTTGACATTGGCGAGGTGAAAAAAATCAAACTTACCATTAATCCTAACAATTTGGAATTTTATGTGCCGGTATACGTGCAGATTTTCCCTAACAGAATTTCCATCCTGGGCGGGAAGAAAGTGGAGGCAATTGATAATAGAAAGGTCATAAATGAACTGGTGAACGAAATGGGATTAAGGGCCCAGCTGCAGATGCAAAGTCTGCTTACGGGCCAGCTCTTCATCAACTATGATTTTTACCCGGATACACCAATAAGAAAGGTGGGCCTTGAGGAAAAGATATATGAAGTGCCTACAATCCCCACTGCCCTGCAGATGCTCACCGAAACCCTGCAGGAGATCATTAACAATATCCGGCAGGTAAACCTGCGGGAAATGGTGCAGGATATAGCCCAGGCAGCCAAAGGGGCAAATAAATTGATGAATTCGGCGGAGCTTTCCGACGCGGTAGCAAATTTAAACCTCGCCCTCCAGGAGGCACAGAGATTTATCAGGAATACGGAAAATCTTGTGGGAAAAGTCAGTCGTAAGGTGGATTCCGCAGCTGACAGTTTTCAATCCACCATGAATGATACCCGGAATATGGTGAACAATATTGACAGCCGTATTTATCCGCTTGCCTCAGATATTGAAAACACCCTGGCAGCAGTCCGTTCTTCATTTGAAGAAGCCCAAAGTCTACTGGTTGAGGCGCAAAGGCTGGTATCTGGAAA
>JAFDCT010000236.1 GCA_019312695.1 Deltaproteobacteria bacterium
ACTGGGATGAATTTATTGAGTATGTGATGGACAGAAAGAAGTGGATGGCACACACACTGCGTCTCTGCTCCAATGTCCGAGAAGAAGACTCGGAATTGATCCTGAAGTTTGACGACCCATCAGACTGTAAGATGCTGCAGAGCAAGGAAAACATCAAATTTCTGACGGAGTTTTCACAGGACTTCTTTCAGAAGGAATTAAAAATAATCATCAAGATACGGGGCGCTGACTCCCAGGGAATTATTGACCAGGAAAGTAATGGGCCTCAGGAAGAGAGACGTGCACTGGCAAATGATCCCCTGGTACAAATGGCTACCGAAGTTCTGGGGGGCAGAGTTGTAAATATCAGGACCGGACCCCGGAGCAGGTAAAAAAATTAAGGTTTGAGAAACTTGTGATTGAAGATTTATTAGACTTTGTCCCTCAGTTTGGCACTCTTTATTAACTTTAGCCACTTCAAACTTTAGTTACTTATATAAACAGGATTAAAAAAAAATGAATATGAATGAAATAATGAAACAGGCTCAGGAGATGCAGCAGAAGTTGAGCCGTGTTCAGAATGAATTGGCCGATAAGTCGGTGACTGCTTCAGTTGGGGGCGGTATGGTTTCAGTTACAGTTAGCGGCAGAAATGAACTGCTCTCAATTCATATTGATAAAGAGGTCATTAATCCGGAAGACCAGACTATGCTGCAGGACCTTATTGTTTCAGCGGTAAACGAGGGGATTAAAAAGGCCCAGGATATGGCCCAGGCTTAGATGCGGAAACTTACCGGCGGTATAAATATCCCGGGAATATTTTAACCTGGTGATTAATAATGCAGGTAATGCCACCAGCTCTGGAAAGGTTAATCCAAGACTTGAACAGGTTGCCTGGTATCGGCAAAAAAACAGCAAGCCGCCTTGCCATGCACATTATGCGAAGCCCTGCAGAAGAGGCCAGAACACTCGCTGCAGATCTGGCTGAACTGCATAATGCCGTTAAGCTGTGCTCCAGCTGCTATATTTTTTCAGAATCAGACCCGTGCAGGATCTGCTCTGACCCCAGCCGTAACAGGGGGGTGGTATGTGTCGTCGAAGGGCCAGATGATCTTATCGTCATTGAAAAGACTGGAGCCTACCAGGGGCTTTATCATATACTGCATGGGGTGCTAGCCCCGATGGATGGTATTGGGCCTGATGAAATAAAGGCAAATGAACTTGTTGTTCGCATTCGCCGTGACAGAATCACAGAAGTCCTGCTTGCTACAAGTTCAACTGTTCCAGGCGAGGCGACAGCATCTTATCTGGCCAGAATGCTGCATTCTGAAAAAGTTAAAGTGACCAGGCTTGCCTGCGGTATTCCCATGGGAATGGACATAAAATATGCTGATGAAGTAACCCTGGCAAGGGCTATCGAAACGCGGCAGGAATCAAAGTAATTATTTTAGCTGGTTGGGCGATATTCCCTTGACAGGAAAGGCAATTGCTGGTAATTGGTCTGCGTTTTATGAAAGCCGATGTGAACTTTAACAATAGGTTTGTTTTTTAAGAATAAAATTGCCTGTAAATTTGGTTGATGATGTAGGCGCGTAGCTCAGCGGGAGAGCGCTTCCCTGACGCGGAAGAAGTCGGCGGTTCGAAACCGCCCGCGCCTACCAGACTTATTTGGGTGATTATATTAAGCGTAGGCTTCGCTGTGGTGAAAGTGCCACAAATGCTTGTACCTGGCGAAGCCTTCTTGCATCTGGGCCACTATTTATTAAATACAGAGAATTTGTCCGGTCATTACTGTATAGTAATTGACCTGAAAAATTAAATATCGATAGATCAATTACGGTTTGAATACATGTCTGAAGTAACTGTCATACTGCCGGAAGGAGAAACAAAACATTTCAGTGGTGAAACATCCGTGGCTGATGTTCTTGCTGAAATGCTCTCCAATAAACAGCGTAAAAAGATTGTTGCAGCAGCTGTCGGAGACAACCTGGTTGATCTTTCAGCAAAACTTGACAGCCTTGACCAGGAAAAAGTTGAACTGTATCCTGTTTTAGTCTCAAGTGACGATGGTCTTGATATCCTGCGGCACAGCACAGCTCATCTGATGGCTAAGGCGGTTGTTGATCTCTACGGCCCCAACCTGAAAGTTGCCATTGGACCGGCGATTGAAGACGGCTTCTACTATGACTTTGACCGGAAAGCCCCATTTACTCCCGAAGACTTTGAAAGTATTGAGGCCAAAATGGAGGAAATCGTTAAAAGCGGGATCCCGTTTGAAAGAAAGGTCGTATCGAAGGCAGAGGCAATAAGACTTTTTGAAGAAAAAGGTGAGCAGTATAAAGTCGAACTCCTTAAGGAGATTGAAGGTGAAACAGTAAGTTTGTATCAGCTTGGCGATTTTATCGACCTGTGCCGCGGCCCACATGTGCCAAACAGCAGTTGGCTGCAGGTTTTTAAATTAATCAAGGTTGCCGGAGCATACTGGCGGGGTGACGAACATAACCCGATGCTGCAGAGGTTGTACGGTACAGCCTTTGATGACAGGAAAAAACTGAAGAAATATCTTAATGATCTGGAAGAGGCCAAAAAGCGCGACCATCGAAAACTTGGCAAGGAGCTTGGGCTTTTTACCATAAGCGACCAGGTCGGTCCCGGCCTCGTCCTCTGGCAGCCAAAGGGAGCACTGCTTCGCAGAATTATCGAGGATTACTGGAAGGAAGAGCACTATAAACATGATTACGAACTTCTCTATACACCCCATATTGCAAGATTGGACCTGTGGCAAACCAGCGGTCATCTTGATTTTTACAGTGAGAACATGTACTCCTCCATGGCCATTGATGAGGTGCAGTATCAGCTTAAACCGATGAACTGTCCCTTTCATATATCTATCTACAAGTCGCAGATGCGAAGCTACCGGGAATTTCCCCTGCGCTGGTGTGAACTGGGAACAGTCTATCGCTATGAAAGAACAGGTGTTCTGCATGGACTTTTGCGGGTAAGGGGATTCACCCAGGATGATGCCCATATTTTCTGCCGGCCGGATCAGTTGGAAGAGGAAATTTTTAACATTCTGGACCTCAATCTGAAAATTTTGGAAACATTCGGCTTTGATCAGTATGATATTTACCTCTCAACCAGGCCAGATAAATATGTCGGCAGTGAGGAGCACTGGCAGAGGGCAACAGATGCCTTGAAACATGCTCTGGAGAAGAGGGGACTTGCATACGAGATTGATCCGGGTGAAGGGGTTTTTTACGGCCCGAAAATTGATATAAAAATAAAGGATGTTTTGGGACGTTCCTGGCAATGTTCTACTATTCAAGTGGACTTCAACCTGCCGGAGCGATTCGAGGTCAATTATATTGGTGAGGACGGTAAGGAACATCAGCCGATCATGATACACAGGGCCTTGATGGGCTCATTAGAGCGTTTTATTGGTGTGCTGATAGAGAATTATGCCGGAGCCTTTCCCATCTGGCTGGCACCTGTACAGGCACGCATCATGAACATTACAGATGCCCAGCATGATTACTGCAAAAATGTTTATCAGCAACTGCGTCAAGCCGGTGTCAGGATTGAAAAGGATCTGCGTAACGAGAAGCTGAACTATAAAATCCGTGAAGCCCAGCTGGCTAAAATTCCATATATGCTGGTAATTGGAGACCGTGAAGCTGAATCGGGCACAGTTACAGTGCGTGAAAGAAGCGGCAAGAACCTGCCCCCCATGACTGTCGAAGATTTTGCGGCTAAGATAAATAACGAGTGCAGGGCGGCGATGGCATAATTAGAATAGGCGCCGGACTTGTAAGTATTATTAATTTAGTGAGTAAGGAGGTATGGTATTAAAAGAAAAAGCAGGCAGCCAGTAAGCAAGCGCGAATTGAAGATCAGATTGAATGAGAACATCCGCCACGATAAGGTACGATTGATCGGAGCTGATGGCACTCAACTTGGAGTGATGTCCAGCCGGGAAGCCTTGGAAAGAGCTTATGATGAAGGTCTAGATCTTGTAGAGGTTTCTGATGCTTCAGATCCTCCGGTATGCCGGATAATGAATTATGATAAATACCGTTATGAGCAGAGTAAAAAACAGGCTGAGGCCAGGAAGCGGCAGACTGTTGTCGAGGTTAAAGAAGTAAAATTCAGACCAAAGACTGAAGAACATGACCTGAACTTCAAGATTAAGAATATAAAGAAATTCCTTGCCAACAAAAACAAGGTAAAAATAACGCTGCGATTCAGGGGTAGAGAGATAGTTTATGCCCAGAGTCAGGGCGTAGAGGTACTGAACAAGATTGCCGAGGCACTAGGTGAAGAGGCAACCATTGTGCAGCAGCCGACAATGGAGGGGAGGCAAATGGTGATGTTTGTCGCTCCAAAGAGTTAAGAAAGTATAAACAGAAACAGCGCCATTCATTTTAGATCCAATAGTTAAAACGAAATACGTGTCGGTATCGTGCTTTGTGCGATACTGATAAAAATATAGGTTGTCCGTCTGAAAATTCCCGTTGGCTAAAGGACACATATTTACAGGCAAGAAATATTTCACTGATGACAAAAGTTAAAAGATGTTACTCATTTCTTTTGTTGAAAAAATAACGAAAGAATAATACGTTAATTGATATAGTTGATAATTATTATAGTTTTAGGGAGAGAAACATCATGCCAAAAATGAAAACAAATCGCGGTGCAGCCAAACGTTTCAAGGCCACCGGTTCCGGCAAGATTGTGAGAAGTAAAGCCTATGCCAGTCATATTCTCACAAAAAAAACAACTAAGAGGAAACGGGGGCTGAGAAAATCAGACCTGGTTGATGAAACAAATGTTAAGGGAATCAAAAGGATTTTACCTTATCTGTAATTTGTAATTATAAATTTTTTATTTGAAGAAACATTAAGAGGTATATACATGGCACGTGTAACACGCGGATTTAAAGCACGCCGCAGAAGAAATAAAGTTCTTAAACTAGCCAAGGGCTTCAGGGGTGGCCGTCACAGACTCTACAGAACTGCAACTGAAGCAGTTGACCGGGCACTCAGTTATGCCTATCGAGACCGCAGAAACAAGAAACGTGACTTTCGAAGATTGTGGATAACCCGCATCAGTGCTGCTGCAAAGCAGAATGGCACCAGTTACAGCCAGCTGATGGGCGGTTTACGGAAAGCCGGTGTAGAGTTAGACCGCAAGGTTCTTTCCAATATGGCCATACTTGATCCCAATGGTTTTTCCCAGGTGGTCAAGCTTGCTGTCCAGTAAGTATTTGACCTAGTGAACAACCACGATCATGGAGCAAGAGTTACGTCAACTCCAAGCTGAAGCGGAATCAAAACTTCCATCTCTTGAAAATCTAGAGGAACTGGAAGAAATTCGGGTTCAATACCTGGGACGAAAGGGATTGTTTACCGGTCTCCTGCGCCAGCTCGGACAAGTCTCGGCAGAGGACAGGCCGCGATTGGGTAAACTGGCCAATGAGATCAAGAATGAACTCGAACTGAAGTTCAATGCCAGGAAATCTGAGTTATCCGGCATTGGTGCTGGTACAGTTGCAGAAAAAGATGACTTGAGTCTTCCCGGGCGCCGTGTGCCCTTTGGGCGTTTACATCCTGTGACCCAGATCATGGATGAGGTGTGTGCAATTTTTATTGATCTTGGTTTTGCAGTTGCTGAAGGTCCCGACATTGAGCTTGATTATTATAATTTTGAAGCACTCAACATTCCGCAGCATCATCCTGCCAGGGACATGCACGATACATTTTATATCAGCGATTCCATCCTGCTGCGCACACATACATCTCCCATGCAGATCAGGGCCATGGAAAAGGAGAAACCACCGCTGCGAATTATAGCACCCGGCAAGGTTTACCGTTGCGACTCTGATATTACGCACACTCCAATGTTCCATCAGGTGGAGGGTTTCCTGGTTGATCACAAGGTTTCTTTTGCGGATCTCAAAGGGGTCCTGACCGTTTTCTGTCAGAAAATGTTTGACCAGAAAGATATAAGACTGCGCTTCCGGCCGAGTTTTTTCCCATTCACCGAACCGAGTGCCGAAGTGGATATCGGTTGTGTTATCTGTCGGGGCGAGGGTTGCCGCGTATGTAAACAAACAGGGTGGCTTGAAATTCTAGGTGCCGGCATGATTGACCCGGAAGTCTTGAAAATGGTTGATTATGACCCTGAAGAGTTCACCGGGTTTGCCTTTGGTTTGGGTATAGAAAGAATTGCAATGCTTAAATACGGTATTGACGACATCAGGCTTTTCTACGAAAACGATATACGGTTTCTCAATCAATTCTAAGAAAACAGAAACTCGTTTTTTTAAAACACTATTGTAAGTATCCATGAAATTCACCCTGAACTGGTTAAAAGAATATATTGATCTTGATCTGCCGGTCGAAGTCGTGGCAGACAAGCTGACCATGCTTGGCCTCGAGGTGGATAACGTTGTGGAGTTGTACAGGGATCTGGAACCAGTTAAGGTTGCAAAGATTGTAGCTGTCAGGCCGCATCCTGATGCTGACCGTTTGACCCTGTGTGATGTTACTCTTGGTGATGAAAAATTCCAAGTGGTATGTGGTGCTCTTAATGCCAGGAGCGGCCTTTTAACACCAATTGCTTTGCCGGGAGTCATCCTAACTTCTGGAATGAAAGTGAAGAAGGCTGCAATACGCGGGCAGGAATCCTCGGGTATGCTGTGTTCTGAAAAAGATCTTGGTATAAGTGAAGACCACAGTGGCATAATGGAACTGCCGGCATCTGCGAGGGCAGGCGAGTCACTACCTGAAGCACTTGCACTGCTGGATACCCTTATAGAGGTGGACCTTACGCCGAATCGTCCTGACTGTACCAGTGTCATTGGTATAGCTCGTGAGATCGCTGGATTTACCAACCAGAAATTACGCCAGCCTGTTAAAAATGATGTGCCGGAATTAACCGGTGCCGGAGTTCCGTTTTCAGTTGAAGTACTTGATCCAGAAGATTGCCCCAGATATGCGGCAAGACTTTTAAAAAATGTTACCATAGCCCCTTCACCATGGTGGCTGAGGCAAAGACTCCTTGCCGTTGGGCTTCGTCCCATCAATAATGTCGTTGATATAACCAATCTTGTCATGCTGGAGTATGGCCAGCCGTTGCATGCCTTTGATTTTCATAGACTGGGCGGCAGCAAGATTGTAGTACGCAGGGCCCGGGTCGGTGAAAATATCCTCACCCTGGACGGAGTAAAAAGGGAACTTGATCAGGAAATGCTTCTTATCTGTGATGCGGATAAACCAGTTGCGATTGCCGGGATCATGGGCGGAGAGAATTCAGAGGTTATTGATACAACCAGGGATATCCTGCTTGAGAGCGCCTGTTTTAATCCTCTCAGTGTCAGGCGGACGGCCAAACATCTTAATCTAGGCACCGAGGCTTCATATAGGTTTGAGCGGGGGGTTGACCCTGAGTTGGCTCCTAAAGCCATGGAAAGGGCTGTTCAGCTGCTGGTTGAGGTAACCGGAGCCGAAGCTGTTGAAAACGGCTTTGATTGTGTGGCAGGAGTTACCCCTCTGTTGACATTGAAACTGCGTGTCAGTCGCTGTAATGATCTTTTAGGTTTGCAGCTTGACGCCGGAGAAGTTGCCCGCTGCCTTGAAAGTATTGAGTTGGTGGTAAACCAGGAGGATGAAGATACATTGCTGGTAGCTCCGCCAAGTTTCCGCGTTGATCTGGAACGGGAGGTTGACCTGATAGAAGAGGTCGCCAGGCTCCAAGGCTATAATGAGATACCCACGACAATGCCGACTGTACCAATGAGTTTTCCGGAACAGCAAGAGAGGTTGCAGTTGCGGGGGGAACTGGCCGCAATGCTTGTTGCACAAGGATTTTTTGAAGCAGTTAATTACAGTTTTGTTGATGAAAATCATTTCGCACGGCTAAGACTGGAAGAAAATGATCCTGCCCGGCAGGCAGTAACACTACTCAATCCTCTTTCCGAGGACCAGAAGATTATGAGAACCATGATGCTGCCGGGTTTACTGCAAAATATCTCCAGAAATACCAACCGGCAAAACAACGATATAAAACTCTTTGAGATCGGTAAAGTCTTTCATCCAGTAGCGGATGAACCGTTACCAGATGAGAACATGAGAGTTGCCGGCGTTATAAGTGGGTGCAGGTATCCCGGGGCATCTCTTCTGCATTTTGGCAATGCCCAGGTAGATATATACGATTGTAAAGGAATAGTGGAATCAATCATGGAACAGGTACGGCTTTCAAAAGCTGTAAACGCTTTTTTTCAAA
>JAFDCT010000237.1 GCA_019312695.1 Deltaproteobacteria bacterium
ATCAGGGGCCTCTTCTTTCAGGGCCCTGATAACATGTGACGCATGGATATCTCCTGACAGATCACCCGCAACAAAAAGAAATTTCCGTGCCATGGATTTTGACCTACTGTTTTGCCAGCATTGACTTATGGGATTTTAATATTGGACCCGCCAAAACCATCCTTGTTGAAGCTACCTTCCCGCTCCGGATACCGGTGTGATTCCAAAAACATTTCCTTAGGATCATACGTTGTGCAGCTTCATTGCATTCTGAATTTCAATGGCTATTTCAAGGGCATCACGTCCATGCTGACCTCCAACCAGGGGGGGTTTTCCTTCCTGGATACAGCCTACAAAATGCCTGAGTTCCAGATCGAGCTGCTCCTTTTTTTTATCAAGACGCGGCCGCTGAACATACAAATCGGTCAACGAGGTGACGATAGGCTTTCTTTTCCTGTATATCTTCAGGCTCTTCTCAGAGTAATCCAGCGACATGTAGGCATCGCGCTGGAAAACACGGATCTTTCTGTACCGTTTAATGCTCACACGGCTCGCCGTAAGATCTGCCCGGCAACCTCTTGAAAAATAGAGCGTCGCTTTCACAATGTCGGGATGATCGGACAACAGTTTCCCTCCCACTGCATCCAGGCGGACCACGGTGTCCCGCACCAGGGCAAGCACGATGTCAATATCATGGATCATCAGGTCCAGCACAACGCCGATATGGGAAACCCTGGGGTCATAGGGCCCCAGACGGCTTGCTTCCACAAACATGGGATCGTTTGCCTGACGGCTCATTTCCATAACAGCTGGATTGAAACGTTCAACGTGCCCCACCTGGAGAACCAGTTGTCTCTCCTGCGCCAACCGGATCAGGGTTTCCGCCTCTTCAATGGTCTCCGTTAGAGGCTTTTCCACAAAGCAGTGGATACCTTTTTCCAAGAGAGCCCTGGTAATGGCAAAATGAGTTGGCGTCGGAGTGGCCACCACCGCTGCCCGGGTACCAGCAGGGAGCATTTCAAAATCGGAAAAGGACTCTGCCCCGTATTTTTGGGCAAAATTCCGGGCCCGGTCGGCGTCAACATCAACTACTCCCTGAAGGGAGACGCCCTCGATGGGTGAAAGAAGCCGGATATGGTGCTGGCCCAGGTGACCGGCACCGATCACACATGCAGGAATTGAAGCTGCAGTATCATCCTTTTCCGTTGTATTTTCAATTATTGATCGAGTCATAGAGGTTTTCCTTTCACGCCAGTTAGCCTGAAATCCCGGCAGCGCCTTCATATAAATAGATTTTCTTTACAAATAAAAAGGTATTTTCAACCTCCATGGCCTGGGGAAGGCTTGATAATGGCGAGTTACACGTTATTATATTTTCGTGTACTGCAACAAAAAACAGGTGGACTGTCAACAAGAATTTCCACCGGTTTGCAGCCGTTACAGGGACTGTTCTTTTTGTGCCGCAAGAAATTTTTCAATCTCCTGCCTGGTCGGAATGCCGAGTCTTGCCCCGATCTTCGTACAGCAGAGAGCTCCGGCCGCACTTGCATATCTGAGACTGTCCAGCCATTCCTTTTTTTGGGCCAGACAGGCCGCCAGAACTCCGTGAAAGACATCCCCGGCGCCGGTTGTGTCAACTGCTTTAACTTTAAATGGTTTCAGGCGGCCCGATCCTTCGTGGTTCTTCCAGACAAGCCCTCTGTCTCCTAGGGTGATTATAACGTTGGGCGCATAGGAGCTGAGTTTCTCAACTGCCTTCACCTCGGTCTTTTCACCTGAAAAGCTTAGTCCGAACTTTTCAGAACAGACCAGATAATCCACCAGGCCAGCCAGTTCCTCCGTACCCCTGTGTATGGAGCCCGCATCAAGAACTGTAATAATATTTTTTTGGCGGGCTGATCTGGCCAGATCTGATGAAATATGGGGTTCATGCCCGTCAAAAAGGATGACCTTCGCATCTATGGAAGAGAAGTCAATGGATCCTGCAGCTATAAAACTTTCCGCTTTTCTATAATTTACTAGGGCCCTGCTGCCATCCGGCTTGACAATAACTACGGATAAGGCTGATGAATAGTCGCCTCTGGCAACATGATCCGTCAGGACACCCGCCTGCTGTAGTTCATCAAAATGTGCATTGCCAAAAATATCATGACCAAGATATCCTACAAAAGAGGCTGTGAGGTCAAAACGGGCCACTGCCATAGCACCATTGGCCGCCGGGCCGCCACCGCAGCCGATGAATGAAGTAGCCCGGATTTTCTCATCCGGCCCGGGGTGACGGTCAACGGAATAAACAAGGTCATATGTCCCGGCCCCGACGCACAGGACGTCAATGGTATGACTTGTTTTTGTTTTCATATATTATTACCGGTATAGACTGCTGTAATGCATCCAGAGCAGAAAGTATAACAAAAAAAATAAAAAATTATTTTGGCTCAAAAATTACTGCATGCAGGTTTATAACAAATACATAACAGGTTCAAGATAAGATGATCGGGCCTGTAATTTTACTGATATTCTATTAACAGCGAGATACTTGCTTTCCTGTATGTTTTTACGTAAGGTATTGCGGCTATGAAAAAGCTGAATGATAGATTACAAACTGTTGCAGTTGCCACTCTCGGCTGCAAGGTCAACCAATGCGAATCCGCCTCGTTCCAGGCCAGTTTTGCAGAACATGGATTTAGCCTTACCTCCCCTGACTTGCCGGCAGATATTTATATAATCAACACCTGCGCCGTTACAGAAAAGGCAGCGGCTCAGTCAAGGCAGCTTATCCGGAGGGTGCAGCGGACAAACCCCTCAGCGAAGGTTGTGGTAACCGGGTGTTATGCCCAGATCGAACCACAGAAAATAAGGAAAATTGCCGCTGCCCCCGTCGTAGTTGTCGGCAATGCCAACAAACAACAGATATTTGAAGCTGCTGTTTCCGACAACACCGCTTCCCGATCTCAGCAACAAAACCCTGCTGCTGCATATTTTTATGATATCAGACTGCAGAAAGAGATAAGCCAACTTCCTGTCAAGCGCTTTTCCGGCCGTACCAGGGCCTTTTTAAAAGTCCAGGACGGCTGCAACAACTTCTGCTCCTATTGCATAGTGCCTTATGCCAGGGGGCGCAGCAGAAGCCTTACACTTGAAAGGGTATTGGATCAGGCCAAGATCTATGCCCGGGAAAAACACAAGGAAATAGTTCTCACCGGCATCCATGTAGGACATTACGGTCTTGACCTTGCACCGCCGGTCACCCTCCAAGGCCTGCTGGAAAAACTGTGCGCCGCAACCCCGGAACTACGCTACCGCCTCAGTTCCCTGGAGCCGACAGAAATCAGCTCTGAACTGCTGGAATTCATGCGTGATACGGATAATTTTATGCCCCATCTGCATATTCCCCTGCAGAGCGCTTCAGATAAAATACTGGAAAAAATGAATCGACGATATACCTCGAACCAGTTTATTGAAAAAATAAAACTCTGCAATGAAATGATACCTGCGGCAGCAATAGGAGTCGATGTTCTTGTCGGTTTTCCAGGTGAAACGGAGGAAGATTTTCTCCAGACATATGAACTCATGAGAGAATTACCCATTACTTACCTTCATGTCTTTCCCTATTCAAGACGCCCGGGGACCCCTGCCGCAAAAATGAAAGACCAGGTCCCGACAAAAACCAAAGACGAGAGAGTTGCGGTTCTGCGCAAATTAGATCATAAAAAGAGAGCCGCTTTTTATAAAACAGGGATCGGAGAGGTGCATTCGGTTCTCGTTGAAGATGAAAGATCTGGTGATGGTCTGGCCAAAGGCTTTACTGATAATTATATACCGGTACACTTCAAAGCCGGAGCCACTGATTTCAACCGTATAGTTCCCGTTAAACTGGAAAAATTAAAGGAAAAGTTTGTCATTGGTACCCTTGTATAATTTATCAATTTTTTTCAAATAGTTAATTAGAAATCTTCTTTCCTCAAGGCAGAATGATCGGAGAAATAATAGCCATCGGCAATGAACTGACCTCCGGCAGGGTGCTCAATACTACCAGCCGCTTTGCTGCAGGTCTGCTGTATGGCGCCGGCCACGAGATTATATCAATGGCCACCATAGGTGATACACCGGCTGATATAACCAAGACCCTCCTCCGCGCCATAAAACGCTCTGATTTCATAATTGTGACAGGTGGGCTTGGTGCTACAAGTGATGACATGACAAGCGAAGTGGTCGGCCAGGCCTTGGGGCGGCCTGCGGTTTATCATCCTGACATTTTTGCCAAAATAAAAGCCCGCCATTCCAAAGCGGACAAGGAGACAGTTGAGCCACTGAAAAAACTTGCCATGCTGCCCCGGGGGGCTGAAATTTTAAATCCAGAGGCAAAGATGGCGGGCTACCTTCTGGTGCATGACTCAAAACCGATCTTTTTCCTTCCCGGGGTTCCCCACGAAATGCAGCAGTTAATCGTTGATAAGGTCATTCCCCGGCTGAGTGTCTGGCAGGAAGGCGGAACGAAACTGATCAAACAAAAAGTGTACAAGGTTTTTGGCCTGGGTGAAACAGAAATCAACCGGTTGGTGGCCCATCTTGAAGAAGTGGAGGATGACCGTATCCGCATCGGCTATTATCCCGTTTTCCCTGAAGTGCATCTAAGCCTTGCAGTCACTTCAGAGGACAAAGCCTTTATCAAAAATATATTCGAAAACCTTGAAGAAGAGATACAAAATGCGCTGGGAGACTTTCTGTTCGGCAGGGATGATGACACCATGGAAAGCATTGTGGGTGAAATCCTGCAAAAACAGGGGAAGATGCTGGCGACGGCGGAATCATGTTCCGGGGGTCTTATTGGGCACAAGATCACCTCTGTTTCAGGGAGTTCTAATTATTTTGCCGGCGGGGTTATTGCCTACAGCAATGATCTCAAGGCAAAACTTTTGGGGGTGGACGCAGGGATACTTGCAAAATATGGGGCAGTGAGTTCTCCTGTGGCAAAGGCAATGGCAGATGGCATCCGCGCCAAAACCTCTGCCGATATTGGTCTGTCTGTTACCGGTATCGCCGGCCCCACCGGCGGCACGCAGGAAAAACCGGTCGGTACAGTATTCATTGGTCTTTCAACACCTGTTGAAACCGTTGACTTTGCCTTTCGCTTCTCCGGCGACCGCTGGCAGGTCCAGGAAATAACAGCTGTTACCGCCCTTGACCTCACCAGACGTCACCTCCTGCGGAAAGGCATGAATTATACTCATAGTATCAACAAAAATTGATACCCCGTTTGATAAGTGAAAATCATTCAGGTACTGCAAAATCTATTTTAAAGTTATGACTTATTTATTAGAGTGACAGGTTAAACACGCAACCATGCATCGAAAATACAAAATATACAAATAATATTAAATAGTTAATTACTCTTCTGACATTATACATTTTCAGACAAGGAGCTATCAGTATGGCAACCCGTGAACAAAAAAGTAAAACTCTCGACAATGCCATGTACCAGATTGAGAAACAGTTCGGCAAAGGCTCG
>JAFDCT010000238.1 GCA_019312695.1 Deltaproteobacteria bacterium
ACCCTCTCTTATAATCTTGCCTTCGCACAGGGTTGCCGGGGTATCATTCCGGATGGAGTTTTCAAGCAATTTTCTGGTTTCTGGCAGTTCATCAAGCCCGGAACCAATTTCATGCAAAATCCCCTCTTTTGTTTCCACGAAAAGATTTTTAATGGCAGGCAGTTGGGCGAGCGAATTGCGTATAGCTAAAAGATCCCTGGGATTGGCACTTCCGAGGACAACCCTGCTGTTTAACCTTTCAAGATCGTAAACCTCAGCCAATAAGCTTCGTAGACTTTCCCGCAGTGGGTTGTCGTGAAAAAGCAGCTCAACAGCCCTGTGCCTGGCAACTATGCGGTTAACATCACGGAGAGGAGAAAGCAGCCTGCGCTTGAGAAGTCGGGCTCCCATGGGGGTGGAGGTATAATCAAGCATGTCAAGCAGGGAACCTTTTCTGGTACCGCCGATAATTGTTTCAGCCAGCTCAAGGTTGCGGCGTGAGGGTTCATCGATGAGCAAGACATTTTCAAGGTTGACAGGAATGAGCCGTTCAATATGAGAACAGGCAGTTTTCTGTGTTTCGGAAACATACTGCAGCAGGGCGCCGGCAGCAGAAATACCTGCCAGCATATGCTCACAGCCAAAACCAGCCAGGTTCAGGGTCTGAAAGTGCTCAAGGAGCGTTTCTCTGGCTGTATCAAAATAAAATGTATGTTCAGGGCGCCTGGTCAGGCAAAGGTTTGGAAGAAGGCTTGTGATGCTTTTTGTAATCTGCCTGCTGCTTTCATCTTCAGATTCGTCGATAAGAAGTTCTGCGGGTGCCATGCGGCATAGTTCATCAAGCAGCCCCTCAAGGCCTGCATGTTCACTGACCAAAAATTCCCCTGTTGATATATCAAGGTAACCTGCGCCAAACCCTCCATCTGGCTTTTCAGAGGAGCAGGAGACCGCGCCAAGGTAACGGTTGCTTTTATCGTCAAGGAGCTGCTCTTCAGTGGTGACACCGGGTGTTACAACCCGCATAACTTCACGTTTGACGATCTTGCCACCCTTAACCTGTCGCGGATCTTCGGCCTGTTCGCAGACAGCGACCCTGTGGCCGGCTTTAACCAGTTTGGCCAGGTATGAGGAAACGGCATGGTGAGGCACGCCGCACATGGGTATTTTGTTCCTGTCATTTTTACTGCTGCGGGATGTAAGCGTTATGCCGAGTATTTTTGCCGCAATCACGGCATCATCAAAGAACATCTCGTAGAAGTCGCCCATGCGGTATAAAAGAATGGCGTCCTCGTGAGAAGCCTTTATCTCCATATACTGCTGAAGCATTGGGGTTATCTTGGGTGTTGTTGTCATTTAAGTTATTGTTAATTTTATAAAAGAGTAAAAATTAATTTTTGTCATCTCGAAAAGCCTTCAGGCTGGAGAGATCTTATATAAGGTTTCTTGTCGAGGACTCCACGAAATGACACTTTTCAGAAACCTTGTGAGAGACCATTAACATTTAGATATAAAATTTCCATCATTTGTTGCGGGAAGCCACGCATTCTCTATTTTGAGTTTAAAGCCTGAAAGTCAGGCAGCAGCTGATCAAAGGTGGCCTCAATATGCTCAGGGATAGTCCGCACCTCCGAGAGCACCGTCATAAAATTGTGATCCCCCTCCCAGCGCGGCACTATATGAAAATGCAGATGGTCGGGTTGACCGGCCCCGGCAACCGTACCAAGATTGAGACCAATATTAAAGCCATCCGGCATTTTATGCTTCCTTAAGATGGCCACAGAGTCCCGTATCAGTGCAAAAAGTGCTCTATTTTCCCCCGGCAGCATATCATCGATATCGGCAATATGGCGGCTGGGAGCCAGTAGCATGTGCCCATTGGTATAAGGATAGCGGTTTAAAAAGGCAACGACCAGGTTATCGCGGTACAGGAGCAGGCTTTCTTTTTCATGCTTTTTCCCTGCTCCAGCCTCAAAGATACACCCCTTGTCCAGCTGGTCTTTCTCCTTAATATAAGACATTCTCCATGGCGCCCAGAGATTTTTCACAGCACACCCCCTATTGTATGAATTCTGGCCTCCATGCTCTCCTGTGCAACGGTAATAATGGCATAGGTTCCGGTTACTGTGAAGCTGCCCGGATTTACCATGAGCGTAGGGCCGTAACGTTGGCAGACAGGATTGTGCGTGTGCCCGTAGACAATGCAGTCAATGGGTGCAAAAGCATCATAGAGCCTGTCAGCAATATTGGGCATGTAACCAGCTCCATGGACTAAAGCCAGGCGGAAATTCTCCAACGTGATAATTTTGCTGGCAGGTAACGTGTCCCTGGTCTTCGGGCTGCACATGTTGCCATGCACGGCATGGATTGT
The DNA here is from genome assembly GCA_019312695.1 of Deltaproteobacteria bacterium. Taxonomy (GTDB): domain Bacteria; phylum Desulfobacterota; class Desulfobulbia; order Desulfobulbales; family BM004; genus BM004. The sequence goes on from JAFDCT010000238.1 coordinate 2,348, forward strand.
TTTTCCTGCAAATGGTTCAAGCACTGAAAGACTCGTCAGATCCCCGGCATGCATGATAATATCTGTATCGGCAAAACACTGCTGTGCCTTTGCGTAAAACCATTTGTCCGCCTGAATGAGGTGGGTATCAGAGAGAACACCTATGATAATCATAAAATAACAATTAAAATCTAACGTTAGCCCTGTAGAGAAGCTCAGCCGATCCTTTGGCCGGTATCGTTATAAACCACTCTGCTTCAGAAGAGCTTATCTTTTTATGTGGCTGGTTTTCGGAAATTATTTGCCAGTCGCCGGGCATGGGCTCTACAATCCTGACAACCACTTCTTCGTCCGTGCCGTTTTTGAGTTCTATGCGGTAAGCGCTTTCAAAGACATAATTATATTCACCGAAGCCGGCAAGCTTTTTAAAATCTGTCTGTTTGCGGTCTGCGGTAATGTCAAAGGCATAGCCGAGCATAAGCCTGACAGTTTCATTTTCAGAAGTATGATCTATGCGGTCCTCGCCAACGAACTGAACCGCCCCTGAACTATCCTGCTTGTAAACCCTGACAATGCCTTTTGGCAGCGGCAATCCGAGGTTTTCATGTTTTGTGTTTTCAAAGGACAGGTATACTGCCACCTTGATCCTGGTACCCAAATCGCCGGCCCTGTTCCGGTAATAGTAATCCTGTCCTTTAAGAAGATATTCCTTGCTGCTTGCAATGTTGTCAGCCTGCAGCAGGGAGACCTGCTTCGTCTGGTTTTCCAGGATATTGGTTTTTCTGTCCAGAGTATAAAGATGGTAATCCAGGAGTGACTCCTCAGCCATTCTGGGGGCTTCAGCCGCATAGGCAATGTCAACGGCCTGCTCGCGGTATTTTTTTTCAAATATTGGCTGCACCTGATGCACATCTCCGGCGACAAGCTGCAGCCTGGCATTTTTATAAGAAGTGCCGCTGGTATTGGTAAGTGTGACCCATCCTAGCAGGTTGAGCCTGCTTTCGGCACTGTTGAGCTCAGCGACATAATCAGCCTGCCAGTTAAGGCCGCCGGTAAGATAACTTAATTCTAAGTCCTGGGCTGACTCCTTTCTGCTTGCCAACTGCATGACGAGTGTCGGTTTATCACGCAGGTTATCCGGGACATCCGGAAATATGAGACGGCCGCCCGAAAAACCTGTTTCGATCCTGTCTCCCACCCTGAGCACAACCCCGTTATTTGAACTCAGTACCGTAGCATCCTCCACTGTTTCTTCGCCGGTTGTCGGGTGGGTTTTTACCACACCGATTTTTTTACCAACATATTTTTCGAGCAGTTTCTGAGGAGTGAGGAGGTCAAAATCAAAGTTTTGCTCGATAACGACCAGACCGTTCTGTTCAGAACTGTTCTGCAGGAGTGCTGTTTCTGGACGCATCATGCCGCTGACCTCGCGAAATGCCAGGACGGATTCACCGGCCGGCAGGACAATTGTTCGCCTGTCTTTGACCAGGGCAAGGTTTTCATTGTATATCGTGACCGCAACTTCCTTCTGGTCTGCCAGAGTGCTAACTTTCTCCTGAGAGGCGGCCATAACGCTGCTTCCTGGAAACAACAGTACCATCAGGACCAACACTATTATGCATCTGCTACCCATATTCCCTCCCGTATCAATATTCTGCAGTCATATCAAAATATTAGCCATTTAACCAAGCGTATTGTTTTTTAATTTCAGATATAGTTCCGAGATATACTGATGATTTATTCCAGATACTCAAAAAAATCAAAAGATGATTTAGTCAATCTTGCAATGTTCTTATTTCAGGAGTGGAGCCTCAATCTATTCATTGCATAAAAGCACTTAAAAACGTATAGTAGGCCGCCTATTCGAGAAAATAAAAGGAGTTTTTTCAGTCTTGCAAAAAAAGTCCCCGGACAGGCGTTGAAGAGATAAAAGTTGATATTATCATGCCCTGTTGATTATTTTGAGCCTTTTTGCGGCTGCGTTAATTTTTCAAACTTTGATATAAACTTGAGGAGTAAAAAGATATGTATTCAGCTTCAGATCTGCGCAAGGGCCTGAAAATTCAAATTGACGGAGAACCATATATAGTGGTGGATTTTCAGTTCTCCAAACCGGGAAAAGGCCAGGCTCTCTACCGGACCAAACTCAGAAACATGATAACCGGCAACCAGTTTGACAGGACATTCAGGTCAAACGATAAGTTTGAAAAGGCCCAGCTTGAGGAAAGAACCATGCAGTATCTCTATTCCCAGGGAGATGAATTCCACTTCATGGACACTAAAAATTATGAGCAGGTTGTGATCATGCGTGAACAGATGGGAAACGATGTCAATTTTCTCATCGATAACATGGAAGTGCAGATCCTGCTCTTTAACAATAACCCTATAGGCGTTACCCTGCCCAACTTCGTCAACCTTACAGTGATAAAGGCAGACCCTTGGGCCAAGGGCGACACATCCGGCAGTGACTCAAAACCGGTTACCGTGGAAACAGGTTATATGCTTCAGGTCCCTCCTTTTATTGGAGAGGGAGACAAGATCCAGATTGATACCCGGACTGGTTACTACATGACCAGGGTCAAGGAATGACCGAACATAATGGTCAATCTATGGTTTCGCAGCGTATTTTCGGAGTCTGCGCTTACCTGTTCGTTCGGCATACCTCTTGTATAGCCTCACTCGCAAAAAGACACTGCTCCTAGTATCTTAACCCTTCTGCTCGGTCGTCACTTATTTTTTTAAACGAAAATCATGATATTATTTTTTTGTGCTGTTGGCAGCTACCCTAATTTGAAAGCAATAATATACAGTTAATAATCTGATATGCTTTTTGAAGCAGGCCTGGAAAAACGGGCCGCACTCATCCAGGCAATTCGCGCCTTTTTCATTGACAGGGACTATCTTGAGGTTGATACTCCCTACCGACTTCCGGTCTTGATCCCTGAGGCCCATAACGAACCGGTGAAGTCAGGTGATCATTTTCTGCAGACCTCACCGGAACTGTGCATGAAGCGGCTTCTGGCCGAAACCGGGTGCAGCAGAATTTTCCAGATCTGTAAATGTTTTCGCCATAAAGAACGGGGCGACAGACACCTGCCTGAATTCACCATGCTGGAATGGTACAGAACCCACTGTGATTATCATGCCTTGATGGAAGAGTGCGAGGATATGATCTTAGAAGTGTACGGGGCGATAGGGCACAAGAGTTCTGCGCAGGCCAAAGGCAGTACAATAAACCTGCAAAAACCGTGGGACAGGCTGACAGTGGCAGATGCCTTTGACCGGTATGCCCCTGTATCCATGGTCAAGGCTCTGGAGCAGGACAGCTTCGATGAAACACTCTGCCGTTATATCGAACCGAAGCTCGGCCTGAGTAAACCCTTATTTCTGTATGATTATCCTGTCAAGCTCGGAGCCCTTGCCAGGAGCAAAAAAGAGGATCCATCACTGGCTGAGCGGTTTGAAATTTATATGGCCGGCCTGGAACTGGCCAATGGTTTTTCCGAGTTAATCGATCAGTCAGTGCAGCAAAAACGATTTGAAGTAGAAGCGGAACTGATCAGCAAAAAAGGTCGAACCACGGTCGAACTGCCGCTTAAATTTCTCTCATCTCTTCCCAAAATGGAGGAAACAGCAGGTATCGCCCTTGGTGTCGACAGGCTGGCTATGGTCTTATTCGAAGCAGAAAAAATTGATCAGGTTGTTACCTTTGTTCCTGAAGACCTCTGATGTGTTTATGGCAAAAAAATCGGCCCAGCTAAAATTTTCCGAAAGAGTTTAGGAAATTAACAGCAGGTAAAGACTGCTGAATATTGCCCAGAGTAAGATAAGCCCTGTTATGACGACACAGCAGAGGGCAGCGAGCTTGTGGCCCTGTTTTTCCCGGCTTCGTTCCTGGTATCCCAGCAAAAATCCCAAAGCAGCCCCGGCCAGCATGCCGCCGCCGTGGGCCCAGTTGTTGATTGCCGGCACCAGGAAACCGAACAGGAAGATGCCGATGGCCCAGCCTCCTATCTGGCGATAAATTGTCTGGCCGTAAATTCCACCCCGGCTTTTACCAAAATACAAGGCAGCACCGATAAGGCCGCAGACCGCGGCAGAAGCTCCAATGGTAAAGGTGACACCGGCAAGGTAAGAAACAAAAAAACCGATAGCACCGCTGAGTGTATAAATAATGAACATGCGGTAATTGCCATACTCCTGCAGCACCAGGGGACCAAGTTGCCTGAGGGCGATCATGTTAAAAAATATGTGCATGATTGAGCCGTGCAGGTAATTGGCAGAAACCAGGGACCACCAGCGGTGAAGGCGGTCTATGGGAATATAGCCTGAAGCTCCCAGCAGGAGGAGGCTGCGGTTGTCCGGTGAGAGAAAAAAGAAGGGATTGAGTGAAAGATTGGTGGAACGGGCACTGAGAAGAAGTGACAAAATATACATTGCCACATTCACCCCGATGAGAATTTTCAGCAGCTGATCTCCATCACCTAAGCTCCTGCCTATCAATCGGTGCCATGGTGATGTCGGGTTTTTCATGCCGCAGTATGGACAGACAGTGTCATCGCCGCTTATGAGTTTTCTGCAGCTCGGACAGAGCAGGGAGCGGCGCTGTTGTTGAATCATGATTTACCTTTGCGAGTTTTTTAGTGAGGAGGAGATAACTTCCATAAAATGATATTAATTACCATAATTATTTTGTCTTGATACGTTCAAGAAAGGTGAAATATCATCACCCACTCATAGTAATTACTCTAACCCAATTTTTCAGGCATAAATTCCATGAAAAAAGGATGCATCAGCAATGTGATGCATCCTTTTTTCATGGAGAGAAAAAGTTAAATTGTTATGGGG